>NZ_JBSWXU010000012.1:0-66344 GCF_056160785.1 Mycobacterium sp. ABE4_509
GCGCGGCGATCGGCGGCGGAGCGGGGGCAGCCGGCACCGGCGGCACGACGGCGGCGGCGTTGTCGACGACCGCGCGCTGCGGAGGTGTCAACGCCGCATACTGTGCCTCCGCGGCGAGTATCTGGCGCTGCAGATCACCGTATTTGGCCTGCAGGTCCGCGCGCACCGTGGCGGAACGCTCGGCCGCCTCACGCGCCTCAGCGGCCGAGTTCTCCGAAGCCCGGACTGCCGCCGCGGCGCGCTCCCGTCCGGATCGGAACGCCTTCACCTGTTCGACCATCTCAGCGGCGACCACCCGCTGGACTGAGAGCTCGTCGATCAGCTGTTGCGGAGAGGATGCGCTCAGCACCGTCGCCAACTGCCCGGTGCCGCCACCGACGTAGGACGCCGCCGCCACCCGGTTGACGGCGGCTTGATAGGGCTCGAGCTGTGCGTTGGCGGCCTCAAGGGCCTGCAGGTCAGCGCGATGATGGTCTTCGGCCGCCGTCTGGGCGGCCAGTTTGGCCTCGGCATCCCGCTGGGCGGAGGTGACAGCCTCCCTGCTCTGCAGGGCCTCACGGGACAGTTCGTCGAGCCGGGACAGCGCATCCGAGGCCGGGTCTGCCGCGACCCGGCTCACCGCCAGCACCAGCACCAGGACCGCGGCCGCCGAACCGCACACCGTTCGCCGAAGCGAACGGCGCACCCCGGTCATACGGATGTCACGATCCTTTTCTGCAGGGACCACCGTGGTCCGGCCGATAGGTCCCGCAAAGGGTACGAAGTGGCCCCGATGATGTCTACTCAGCAAACAAGTCGGCGGCACCCGCGACACCATTGCGGCGCCTGCCGAGAGCGCAGTTCGGCGACTTCGGCCCCGATGCGTGAGCAACTTCCACCATCAGGGCACGATGGGACGAATGGACGTGTTGGTGGTCGGAGCGGGGCCGGCGGGGCTGGCGCTGGCGGGGCAGTGCGCTCGCAGCGGTCTGACGACCGGGCTGGTCGACCCTGCTCCGGAACGGCCGTGGACGGCCACCTACGGCATGTGGAGCCCGGAGCTCCCCGGCGATCTGCCACCGTCGGTGATCGCCGCCCGGGCCGCCGGCCGGGTGTTCGCGCAGACGCAGCACCACCTGGGTTGGGAGTACGCAGTCGTCGACGTGCCCGCCCTGCACGCGCACCTCGTCCGACAGCTGACCGGCGTGCACATCCATGCCGGCCGGGTCGTCGGCTCACCGGAGCGGGGCATGGTCGCCCTGGCCGACGGGTCGTCGCTGCGCGCCGAGGTCGTTGTCGACGCCGGGGGCCGATGGCGGCCGCTCGACCCGATTCCGGCGCGCCGCGGAGCGGCGGAACAGACCGCCTACGGGCTGATCGTCAGCGAGGACGACGCCGCTGCCCTGCTCGGTCCCGGCGACGCGCTGTTCATGGACTGGCGCCCGGACCATGGTGAGGCCGGCTGGCCGACCTTTCTCTACGCCGTCCCGCTCGGCGGCGGCGAGGTGCTGGTGGAGGAGACCTCGCTGGCACGCCGGCCCGGGCTGCCGATGCCGACGCTGCGCCGGCGGCTCCACGCCCGGCTGGCGCGGCACGGCATATCGCCACCCGAGGACGCCCGCAGTGAGAAGGTCTGGTTTCCGGTCGACCATCCGCGCCACGAGGTGCGGGGGGTGCTCGGCTTCGGTGCGGCCGCGCCGCTGATCCACCCGGCGACCGGTTTCAGCCTGGCGGCGTCGCTGCAGCTGGCACCCCAGGTGGCCGAGGCGCTGGCCGCACATCTGCCGGACGGCCCCGGCCGAGCGCTGACAGCGGCCCGGCGAACCGTCTGGCCACCGGCGGCGAAGGTGATCCACCGGCTCCGGCGGATCGGTCTGGAAGCACTGCTGCGGATGCCGCCGGACGAGGTTCCGGTGTTCTTCGAACAGTTCTTCACCATGCCCGAGCGGCACCGCTGGACCTATCTCACAGCCCGCGACGACGTGCGCGGCACCGCGGCGGCGATGGGGTGCCTATACCGAAGCACCGGCGGGCCGTTGCGTCGTCGCCTCGTCACCTCGGCGGTGCGCCGGCCGGTGAAGTCCAATGACGCGTCGGCGACGGGTGACCCACCCTCCGACCGGTGACGAACCATCCCGGCCTGCGGCGCGTCTCCCCTGTTCACAACAGTCACTCTGTTAACATCGCGCGGTGCGAGACGCGTCGGGGACCACGGGCGGCCGCCCACCGCGCCCGGTTTCGCGGCGTGACGTGCTGCGCTACGCCGGCGCGGTTCCAGCCCTGGCCGGGTTCGGCGCCGTGGCGGCGGGCATCGACATGCCCTCGGCCTCCGCCGCCTCTGCGACGCTGATCGACTACGCCATGCGCCAGATCCCCGCCGCCGACATCCGCGCCGCCGGTCACGCCGGGGTGATCAACTATGTCTCGACATCGAGGCCCGGCTCGAACTTCGGCGCGAAGCCGATCACCCTGCCCTACGCCCGGTCACTGAACGCCGCCGGCCTGGTGATCGTCAGCAACTACCAGTACGGCAAGCCGGGGGGCACGGCACCGTCGGACTTCACCCGCGGGTTCGCCGGCGGCGTCGCCGACGCGCGCACCGCCTGGCACCTGCACACCGCCGCCGGCGGGGGCCGCACCGCTCCGATCTTCTTCAGCGTCGACGACGACATCGACCGCACCACCTGGAACGATCTGGCACTGCCGTGGTTTCGCGGCATCAACTCGGTGATCGGGGCACTGCGCACCGGGATCTACGCCGGTGTCAACCCCTGTATGTGGGCCGCCGCCGACGGCGTAATCGGGCGCTCGAGCTCGCCCGGCCACGTCTGGGCGTGGCAGACCCGGTCCTGGTCGCGCGGTCAGATCTACCCCGCCGCAGTGCTCTATCAGCGCATCATCGACACCGCGTCGAATCCGGGACCGGTGGTCGGCGGCATCCGCGTCGACGTCAACGACGTCCTGGCCCAGGATTGCGGCCAGTGGAACCTGCACCCCTGATTCCCGGCGATTTCGCGTCTTTGAGATCGGGCCCGCGCGGGTAGCCCACGTAGAATCGCGGTCCATGCCGGCGAGCCGGCAGTTCGGGCACGGCCGGCGGGCCGGCAGTCCGGGCAGCGATGCGGGAGCGCACAGCGTCCGCGGGCTCACGATCATTCGGAGGACTTATGCGGCGCCAGCTGTCGACATGGGTGGTGGCGGTCGCCGGGGTGGCCATGCTGGTGAGTTCCTGTGCGGCACCGGCCGGCGAGGCGCCGTCGGGTTCGGCGAGCACCGCCGGCGCCCCCGTGGTCGCCCCGAAGGCCACGTCGGCCGAGTTGCCCCAGCAGCCGCCAGCGCGGCCCGCCGACCCTTTCGCCGGACTCGATGCCCGTACCCGTGCAGCCACCGCCGATGCAGCCGCCGCCGGGGCCGACGTCACCGTCGAGGTGTTGGATCGCAACACCGGCCAGGTCGTCTCCCACAGCGCCAACCAGCCGTTCCCGATCGCGTCGGTGGTGAAGCTGTTCATCGCCGACGACCTGTTGCTGCAGGTGTCCAGGGGCGAGACAGAACTGACGCCGGCTGACCGCGCGTCCCTCGACGCCATGCTCCGGTCCTCGGATGACAGTGCGGCCCAGATGTTCTGGGACCGCAGCGGCGGTAGCGCGATCATCGGACGCGTGGTGGCGCGGTACGGCCTGACCGGAACGACCGCGCCCTACAACGGCAAGTGGGACGTCACTCAGAGCACCGCAAGCGATCTCGTCCGCTACTACAACGGGCTGTTGAGCGGCAGCGGGGGCCTGCCGCCCGAGCAGGCTGACGTGATCATGCGCAACCTCGCCGGACACACCCCGACGGGAACCGACGGATACCCACAACGATTCGGCATCCCCGATGGACTCTTTGCGGAGCCCGTCGCGGTCAAGCAGGGCTGGTTCTGCTGCTGGAACGGCGCCAACCAGTTGCACGTCTCCACCGGCGCGATCGGACCCGAACGCCGCTATGTGATGGCCATCAGCTCACTGCAACCGGTGAGCGCCGCCGCTGCGCGCGACACCGTCACACAGGTGGTCAAGACGATGTTCCCGGACGGCCGGATCTAAAGCCGCGCCACGAAGGGGTCGCGCGCGTTTTCAGCGCTTCTGGCGCGGGATGCCCGTGGCCCACAACGCCCAGGCGATCAGCACGGGCTGGAACAGCAGCCGGATGAAGCGGCTGGTGTCGCTGTTGAGCCCGAACCCGTCTGCCTGGTTGACGAACTGGGCGATGTTGCCGGGGAAGATCAGGATGAAGAACGCCGCCAACAGCCGGCCGACCAGAACCCGGTCACGGTTGAGCAGGGCCAACCCGACGCCGAGGGTGATCTCGACTCCGCCGGAGGCCATCACCACGCCGTCGGCGTCCATCGGCACCCAGTGGGGCACCTGGGCCTGGAACTCCTCGCGGGCCCAGAACAGGTGGCCGAGCCCGGCGAAGATCATCGCGAAAGCCAGTGCGAACCTGCCGATGGTGCGGGCGCAGGTGGTCGGGGGCGGTGGGGGCAGTTCGGACAACGATCCAGCCTTTCGTGGTTTCAGCTGCCGCTGCGGGCGTGCAGCTCGGCGGTGATCAGATTGAGTGCGTCGCGCAGCGCGGCGAGGTCGGCCGCCGCGGAGTCGGTGGATCCCAGCAGTCGATCCGGGATGCACGCCGCCCGCTCCTCGAGGGCGCGGCCCTCGGGTGTGAGGGTGACGCTGACCCGTCGCTCATCGGCTGCGCTGCGTTGGCGGCGCACGAACCCCGCCGCCTCGAGCCGCTTGAGCAGCGGTGAGAGGGTGCCCGAGTCCAGATGCAGCCGATCACCGAGGTGCCCGACCGTGCAGGAATCCTCTTCCCACAGCACCAGCAGCACCAGGTACTGCGGATAGGTCAGGTTCAGTTCGTCGAGCAGTGGCCGGTACGCCGCCGTCACCGCCCTCGACGCCGAGTACAGCGCGAAACACAACTGGTCGTCGAGCCGTAAGCGTGACACGACCCAACCATATCGCACGCTGTTTAATTGTGCACAACCATTATTCCGGCGGGCCCTGCCGTGGACATGCTCCAGCGGTACCGCGCCGTAAGGTCGATGGGGTGTGCGCCGTCGACCTGCCAGCGCTGCGTCGACGACGAGGCTGGACCCAGCCCGGACGTCCGGTGCCCGCGTGATCGGCCTGCTCGTGGCGTTGGCGGGGCTGGCGTTCCTCGACTCCCTCAACGTCCTGAACATCGGGGTGGTCTCCGCGGTCGTCTACGGCAGCCGCCTGAATCGGCAGTCCGCGCTACCGGGAGGTCTGAGCTACGTCACCGGGGTCTTCGCGGTCCTGTTCACCTTCGGCGTCAGCGTCGTCCTCGGAATCGGATTCCTGACCGAGCTCACCGACTTCGAACTCACTCCCGCCGTGCGGTACTGGGGCGAGCTGCTGATCGGCTTCACGCTGATCGCGCTGGCGTTCTTCCCGCTGGTCGCCCAGACCGCGGCGCCGGGCTGGGCGTTGGCGACCATGCGCGACCGTCCCTGGCTGCTCGGGTTCGTCGGCGTGGCGGTGGGTGCGGGCCAGGCGCCGACCGCGGTCCCCTACCTGGCCGGCCTGGCGATGATCGCCGCTCGCGATCCACTGCCGCCGGCCTGGCCGGTGATCGTGCTCGCCTACTGCCTCATCGCCGTGACGCCCTGCCTGCTCGTTCTGACCCTGTCAACCAGCCGGAACAAACGAGCAGACCGCGCGCAGCGCTGGTTGGTGCGCACGCTGACCCGATACGGGCCCATCGCGGTGCGCGTCCTGTTCGTCATCGCCGGGGTGGCCCTCGTCGCCGACGCACTGATCCACCGGCGCCTGTGGTGGTGAGGCCCGCCTACGTTGTCGCACCGAGCGTTTCGGCGGTGGCGCGCGCCGCTGGGAGGCGTCGCCGGTCACGCAGCAGGGCGCCAAGCGACGTCTCCGCGGACAGGTGTGCCAGCTCGCTCACCCGGCCCGGAACCGACCCGTCGCGACGGTAGCGGTACTGCAGCCCCTCGTTCATCGCCAGAGCGGCCGCGGTGGCCGAATCGGGTTCGACGCCGAGGAACTCACCGGTGTCCTGGCCCTGCTGGATCACCGTGCTCATCAGTTCACCGAGTTCGCGGTAGTCGGCGAAGAAGTACTTGCCGAACTCATCGGGCTGGGCGAGCGCGACGCTCTCCAGATCGTAGAAATCCAGCGGCGCCGAGCACATCTGCACGACGTCGATGTAGATGATCCGGTAGAGCCTGGCCGAGGCCGGCTCCGGACGGTCCACCATCTCGCGGGCGATCTCGAGCGACTCCCGATTCTTGTCGATGAGCTCCTGCACGATGGCCTCCTTGTTGGGAAACCAGTAGTACAGCGAGGACTGACGCAGGCCGGCTGCGCGGGCAATGGCGCTCACGCTGGTCTGGGCGTAGCCGTCGGCGGCGAACAACGCCGCCGCTGCGGCCACGATGTCCTCGCGTGGCGATTCTGCGTGCACGTTGCTGTTGCGCGGTCGGCCGACCCTCGGCACGTCACCCTTGCCCATACCGAGATAGTGGATCATCGGAGCACCCTTTACCACTCCGAAACAGCCAGGACACGGCCGTGAAATCGCCCACCAGCAGGGTTTCGATAGGTCATCGAAACCGAGTGGAAGTGCGATGCGCGAAGGAGTCCTCATGACCACCACCGAGCCGACCGCCGACATCGACGTCGTCAAGGACCAACTGCGCCAGTCCGGCGTCAAGTACGCCATCGCGAGCTTCGTCGACATCCACGGAATCTCGAAGGGAAAGTTCGTCCCGATCGACCATCTGGACAACATGATCGCCGGATCCGAACTGTTCACCGGCGCCGCACTGGACGGCCTGCCGCAGGATGTCAGCGACGAGGAGCTCTCCGCGCGCCCCGACCTGTCCCGGTGGTTCCAACTTCCGTGGAACAAGGAGTTCGCCTACTTTCCCAGCAGCCTGTACACGGCCGGGCAGCCGTTCACGGCGTCCTCGCGCGACATCCTGAAGCGCCAGCTCGGCCTCGCCGCGGACCTCGGCTACACGTTCAATCTGGGCGTCGAGACCGAGTTCTTCGTCCTGCAGGACTCCGCGGCCGGCCCGACAGAGGTCAGCGACCGAGACACCCTGGCCAAGGCGGCCTACAACGTGACGACCACCCTCGACAACGCGGGATGGCTCGGCGAACTCGTCTCGTCGATGAACGAACTGGGTTGGGATGTCTACTCGTTCGACCACGAGGACGCGTGCGGCCAGTTCGAGATCGACTTCACCTACACCGACGCGCTCCTGATGGCCGACCGCTTCGTCTTCTTCCGCATGATGGCCAACGAAATCGCCCGCAAATACGGCCACTTCGCCTCGTTCATGCCCAAGCCCTTCGCCGACCGCACCGGTTCGGGGGCGCATTTCAACATGTCCCTGGCCGACATCGACAGCGGTGCGAACCTCTTCGCCACCGGCGACGACCCCCGCGGGCTCGGTGTCTCCGCGCTCGGCTACCACTTCATCGCCGGCGTGCTCCGACACCTGCCCGCCATCACCGCGGTCATCGCGCCGACGGTCAACAGCTACAAGCGCCTGGTGCGCCAGGGCAGCATGTCCGGATCGACCTGGGCTCCGGTCTTCGTCAGCTACGGCAACAACAACCGGACCAACTCGTTGCGCATCCCGTTGGCCGGCGGCCGGGTCGAGTGCCGCGCGGCCGACATCAGCTGCAATCCCTACCTCGGTGCCGCAATCGTGCTTGCGGCGGGCCTGGAGGGTATCCGCGAACAGCTCGACCCCGGTGAGCCGCGCACCGAGAACATGTACCGCTACACCGACGCGCAGATCGCCGAACTGGGCATCTCGCAGCTGCCCCGCAGCCTCGGTGAGGCCATCGACGAGTTCCGCACCGACAGCCTCTCGCGTGAGGTCTTCGGCGACGAGCTGTATCAGGCCTTCATCGAATACAAGACCGAAGAGTGGGAGTCCTACCAGGCACATGTGTCGTCGTGGGAGACGGACCGCTACCTGAAGTTCTTCTGAGATGTCCGCGGCGCGGCGGTTCGGGCTGGGCGGCTTCGCCACGGAGTGCGGCGCGCAGCTCCCCGAGGCGGCGCTGTCCTATCGCACCCACGGAGAACTGAACGCGGCGGGCACCAACTGTGTGCTGCTGCCCAGCTACTACACCGGAACCCATCGCAGCTACCAGCCGTGGATCGGCCCGGGCGCCGCGTTCGATCCTGCGGAATGGTTCGTCGTCGCCGTCGACATGTTCGGCAACGGCCTGTCGACCTCACCGTCGAACACGGCGGGAAACCAACGCTTTCCGCTCGTCACGGTGGCCGACAACGTGCGGGCTCAACGGGTGCTGCTCGACTCGCTCGGGGTGCGCAGCATCGCGCTCGCCGCGGGATGGTCGATGGGGGCGATGCAGTGCTACGAGTGGGCGGTCCGCTTCCCCGACATGCTCCGGTCCCTGTTGCCGATCTGCGGCAGCGCCCGGTGTTCGGAGTTCAACCGGGTGTTTCTCGACGGAATCGCCGCGACTCTGCGCGCCGATCCCGGGTACGACTGCACGCCGACGGCGGGGCTGCGGGCGTTCGGAATCGTCTACGCGGGGTGGGCCTATTCACGAGACTTCTTCGCCCACGGCATCTATCGTGAACTGGGGTACGAATCGGTCGCCGCGGTCCTCGACGGTTGGGCCGACGACCATGTCGCGATGCACCCCGGGGATCTGATGGCCATGCTGGCCACCTGGCGTGCGGCCGATGCGGGGCGCTCGGTGCCCGGCGGTCTGGACTCGGCGCTGGCCGCGATCCGCGCCCAGACCATCGTGATGCCGGGAACCACCGACGCCTATTTCACCCTCGCCGACAACGCCGCCGAATGCGCCCTCATCCCCGGTGCCGAGCTGCGGCCCATCGAATCGGGTCTCGGTCACATCGCCGGCCGGCCCGGGATCCGGGCGCGCGAGACGGCGCATATCGCCGCGGCGGCACGCGAGCTGCTCGGACGGGTTCGGCGGTAGGCGGCGGGGGTCAGATAGGGAAGGGTCCACCGGTCACCTCGTCCAACACCTCTCGCAGGTGAAGGAGAACCCAGAGGTGCCCGGCCCCGGGAATCACGTGGACCCGACAGGACGGGATCGCTTCACTCAAGTACCGCCCCATGGCGGGTGGAACGCTGCGATCCAGCTCGCAGGACCACAACAGCACCGCACTGCTGATCTCCTCCAACGGAAAACCCCACGGACGACCGTGATTGGCGGCCATGTCGTCGGCCATCCCCGACCCACCGCCTCGCACCGCTTCGGCGAAGTCGTCGACCAGCATCCGGTGAATCTCCGGCCGGTCGAGGACAGCCCGGTCCACGTCGTGGACCTTGTACTTCATCGTGTCGAGGTACCGCCCCGGATCACGTCGGATGACCGCGGCCAGCAATCGGGTGTTCGCACTGGACAGCGCGGGCAGATGCCAGGCCAGCTTCATGAAAACCCGATTGGTCGTGCTGATTCCGTCGAAGACGCCCGGTCCGTCGGTCGGTGCGGGAGACGACACGAGACCCACCGTTGTCACGCGCTGCGGCATGCTCCAGGCGCATGCCAGCGCACCGGGGCCACCACCGGAGACACCGACGACCGCGAAGCTCTCGGTCTCCAGCGAATCCGCCAGCTGCCCGACGTCATCGGCCCAGTCCAGAAGTGTTCGGCCGGGGTTGGGGTCCGAGCCACCGTAGCCGGGGCGATCCGGTGCGATGATGCGCGCTGCCGGCGGAAGCGAACCGTCGGGCAGCAGACCCCAGCTCAGACGTGAACCCGGTAATCCGTGGAAGACGAACACAGGCACACCGGCGGCATCGCCGTATTCCGCGTAGGCCAATCGCCGACCGTCGGACAGGCGAATCACAGCATCGAGGCGCGGCCCGGTCACGGCGACCGCGCTCCCCGGCTCATCACACGCATACCGCCTGCCCGTACCCCAGGATCGTGCACTCGACGCCCAGCAGCTCGACCTCCCGCTTGAACCGCTGAGCATCTGCCACCGCAAACCGGCGCTTCCAGAAGAACGGCACGCTGTAGTGGCACGGAATGACGCGCTTGGGGGCGATCATCCGCACCGCCTCGACGGCCTCATCGACGTCCATCGTCCAGGTGTCGGCGCCGAGTCCGCCGATCGGCAGCATCAGCACGTCCGCGCAGACGTGTTCCCAGTCGGACACCAACACCGAATCGCCGAGGTTGAAGACCGAGGTGTCGCCGATGGTGATCTTGAATCCCATCGAGCCGATACCGACCCGCTCATCGGGTCCCGGCTGCGCACGAAAGGTGAAGCCGAGCAGGGGTACGGCGATCGGGCCGTGCTGAGTCCGGACCGCCTCGATGTGCACGCCGTCGAGCAGGATCGACTCACCCACGTCGAGGGGGTGCAGATCGTCGAACGGCATCCAGGAGGTCAGCGCGCGGCCGCGGGGGTGGACGACCAGAGTGCGGCCGGCGACGGTACGGGTGAGGCCGGTACCGCAGACCACGTGTGCACCTGATGCTCGTGCGACGCGATCGGACTGCCAGTGGTGGTCGGGGTCGCCGTGCGTGATCACGACGTGGGTGACGCTGGGCCACTGCGACTTCGGGATCAGGCTTCGAAGTCCGAAGATCCACAGGTTCTGCCCCGGATCGAGCGCGACCTTGACGTGACCCTGCTCGATCAGGAATGCGTTGTACAGGTAGTGGGTGATCTTCATGGTTACCCGGGCTTTCCGATGTCCAGGCGGACTTTACTCGGGTGACAGACATCCGGTCGACCTCGTCAGGGACCGCATCGGCTCGCCGGGAGCGGCTGCACTCCGGCGCATCCGGACGTTCGCACGCCCGCTGCTGTTGGTGGGACGTATCGTTCGCGGTATGGAGTCCCACCCAGAGGACCGCCTGGATCCCGTTGCGAAAACCGCCAGGTGGACCGCCGCCCAACGGGCGCAGGAGTCCGCCCGCCCGGACGGATTGTTCACCGATCCCCTGGCCGAGGTGCTTGCCGGCGATCACAACGCGGCGCCGGCAACGGATGGCGACGACGCGGATGGCAGTCCATTCATCGCGGTTCGCACCCGCTACTACGACGACGCCGTCACCGACGCCGTGACCGCACGCGCGATGACCGCGCAAGTCGTGTCGGTTGCCGCCGGTTTGGACACGCGCGCCTATCGCCTCGAGTTGCCGGTCGAGGTGGCTTGGTACGAGTTGGATCGCCCCGAGTTGCTCGAACTCAAGGATCGGGTTCTGACCGAGGCGGGCGCCGCGCCGAGGTGCGCACGCCGCCCGGTCGGAGTCGACCTGACCGGCGACTGGGTCAGCCCGCTCACGGCCGCCGGCTTCGATCCGGACCAACCTACGTTGTGGCTGGTGGAGGGGATGATCTTCTACCTGGATCAGCCCGCGGCTGACGCACTGCTGGACAAGATCACCGAACTCTCCGCGCCCGGGAGCGAGTTGCTCATCGACATCATCGGCCAATCCCTGCTCGACAGCCCGCAGATGCGGCCCCTGTGCGAGCAGTTCGCGCGCGACGGCGCAGCCTGGCAATTCGGCACCGACCGTCCCGAGCAGGACCTGTTGCAGCCGCGGGGCTGGCGGGCAACGGTCCAGTTGTTCTCGGAGGTGGGCAACCAGTTGGGCCGCTGGCCCACCCCCGCCCTGCCGCGTGACACCCCCGGGGTCCCCCAGAGCTTCCTCATGCACGCCACCCGGTGAGATCCGCGTCGCCGAACTCTCGCGCTTTGTGACAGCCGACCGAGACGACCAGACGCCGTTGGCTCACAGCACCCCGGCGAGCCAGTCCCGGGCGTCGATCATCATCTCGATGGTCTGGCTGTGAGCCATGTCGTAGGCGTGGTGGCGCACATCCCACCCACCGGATTCGAGCAAGGCGACCGCCTCGCCGGGTTGATCGGGACCGATAACCGGATCGCGAGTTCCCCACTGGAACAGAACCGGTCGGCCGCCACCGCTGGACAGATCGACATCGAACCCCAACCTGCTCGGGACACCGCAACAGATCGCCCACACACCCCCGTACCGTCGGCCACCCGGCTTGCCGGCCAGAGCGAGCGCCAGATATCCACCCTGGCTGAACCCACCGAGGATGCACCGCTCCGGTGGGATCCCGGCCTTGTCGGCCTGTTCGGCCACGAACGACTCGAGCGTCGCCAGCGCCGGCCCGACACCCGACAGATCAGGTTCGAACGTGTCGAGATCCATCGGCCACCAACCGGCACCATCACCGTCGGGCATGGTCAACGGACCGCGCGGAGCGATGGCAGTGAACCGCTCGTCGGGGTCGACCAACGGGACATACGACGCGAGGTGATGCTGCTCAGCGGTATAGCCGTGCATGAGGAACAACAACCTGTCGACACCGTCTCGCTCGATTCGATACTGAGTCAGCGGCATGGAACGAGTCTTTCATCCGGCTGCCACGGCGACCACCCGGCCCGCCCTGCGCTGCCGTAACGCTGCGGTTCTGCCGTGTGCCCTCGTGTCGTCAGTGCAGGTTGCGCCTGAGCAAGTCGTGCACACGCTCCCAGTGCAACTCGGAGGCGGCCCGGTCATAGCGTGGCCCCGCCGGAGCGAACCCGTGGACAGCGTCGGTGATGACATCCACCGTGTACACCGCCCCGGCGTCGTCGAGCGCGTCGCACGTGATCGCCCGGGTTTCGGCCGGTGCTGTCTCGTCGGGATCGACCCAGGCGAAATAGAGCTCGGCCTGGGTCGGGTCATGGTGCAGATGTGGCGAGTCGTCGGAGTCACGAACGATCCAAGCGCCGTGGATCGACGCCGCGGCCCGCACCCGATCGGGGAAGGCGCGTGCCACCGACAGCGCCAAACCGCCGCTCATGCAGAAGCCGACCACCCCGGCGGGGCCGTCGCCGGCCGCATCCGGGCGATCGCGACCGCGACCACCGCAGGTTCGCGTTCCCGGCGACGACGCGGGCTCCCACGCACCGGCGCCGGCAGCTGGCACTGGCGCTAAAAACTTTGTCCTGGTGAGGTTTTGCTGACGTCTGCGGGATCGGAACTGATCTCAGTAATGAAAACTGTTTCCATCACGGTAGGCTCCGGCCGTGAGCGAACTCCTTGCACTGAAGTTGCTGGCGATCGTCTTGATCTTCGGGGCGGCGATCCTCGGCGGGCTGCTGCCCTGGCGCGTGGCCGGCGCTCGCCGAAGTGAGGTCTATCTGGGTTGGGGCAACGCATTCGCCGGGGGTGTGCTCCTTGCCGCCGGCCTCGTTCACCTGTTGGGCGATGCCGCGACAGGATTCGCAGGACTGTGGCCCACCGTCGACTACCCCTGGGCTTTCACGATTGCCTCCGGAGCCTTCCTGCTGGTCCTGGGGATAGAACGAGTGCTACCCAGGCTGTCTCGGGTTCCGGTGGGATCGGATGGTCTGGGCAGCGATCCGTCGTCGGACCCGATCGTGTCAGCCGCCGAGGAATCCGAGCGCTACCCCTACCTGCTCCTGTTGACGCTGTCCGTCCATTCCGTCATCGCGGGCATGGCCCTGGGCGCTCAGCGGTCCCTCGCCGGATTCCTGGTAATCGTCGTCGCGATCTTGGCTCACAAGTCGGCGGCGAGTTTCGCGCTGGGGGTGAGTTTGCACCGCATCGGCATCGACCCGTCCCGCGCACGCGCGCTCGTAGCCGGATTCTCCGTCACGACTCCTGCTGGGATCCTGCTCGGAGCCGGTATTTCGGCGCTCCTGGATTCCACCGGTGAGCAAGTGTTCGAGGCGGTCTTCGACGCGATCGCCGGCGGCACTTTCATCTACATAGCCAGCTTGGACATCCTTCGCGAGGAATTTCTGCCGCCCCGAGCAGACCGGCGCATCAGATGGATGTGGGCTGCGGTCGGCCTCACCCTCATGGCTGTGGTGGCCATCTGGACATAGCTGGGCGACGGTCAGGACATCAACGGCGAATCCGACCATCGCCGGGGTCCCTCTGCACCTGACTTCCACCCCGGTTCTCCGCCAATCTCCGCACGGTGTCTGCTCTGCCCCCGCCAGCGCGCGCCGTTGAGATCACGCTGAAAAGAAGTTCGGGCGAACTTCGAACCTTCCAGGGCTGCCTACCGTTAAACCGAAGGTGAACGCTCCGGTGTGGGCGCCAACCTGCGCACGGTCCGGTGCGCGCCATTGAGCGACGAGGAAAGGCACTGCTGTGACGTCCGCACTGACAATGCTCGGTAGGACCGACGATCTGGGATTTGTGGCGTTCCGGATCGGCGGCATAGGAACCAGCGCGATCGGACAGGATGTAGGCACCACGGTCCTGAATGGCGCCGCTATCGCCGCCCAGCTCGCGTGGTTCGCCCGTCCGGATTGGCTGGCGGACCAGATCGAAGAGGCCACGAAGGGCACCAAAGCGCCAGTGGCGATCATCCATGTCACCCAGGCCATCGTGTTGATGATGAATTTGTTGTACGGATTCGACTCCCCCGACGACGGCGCCTCCTTCGAGGACGGCGCCGACGAGTACGACGATCTGATCTTTCACTTGGAAAATGCCTTTCCCGACCCCCGAGACTGGAGTGGCGACGCCGCCGACGCCTATACCGCACAGAACATCGCGCTCCTGGGTCTCGTCGAAGAGTTGGCCGCGCTCGACCGGCAGGTCAAGAATCTCGTGGCGGGTCACGCCGACGAAGTTGCACGGGCACACCTCACCCATTCCAGCCTTGCATTCAGTCTCGTGATGGCCGAGTACACCGCGCTGTGCCTGTTCACGATTCCGGTCTGGGGCCCGGCCATTTCCTACGCATTCCAGAGCGCCATGGCCATGACGTCGCTGGGAATCGTGGTCGACCAGCTCCAGCGGGTGTCCTTCTCGGCGCGAGAGGTTTCCGATGCAGTGGAGGTCCTCGACGCGCAGTACGATTCGGTCGCCGAGCGGGCCCAGAAGGTCGACAGCTCCTACACGGTCTACGTGCCGGTGTCCGAGCAGACCTCGGTGGGCACCTTCGACACCGCCATGTCCGGCCCCTCGGCGCTGACCGCCCAGATCGCCGCTCGCGCAGCAGCAGTGCCACGCGCGGCCACTTCCAGCGCGGCCGCCAACAACGTCACCGACGATGCCCCCGGTACCGGCGGGTCAGATGACGCCCCTGATGGCGGCGGCACCGGTACCGAGGGCCCCGAGGGCCCCGAGGACGGAGCCCCGGCAAATCCGGAGGCCGGCACACGAGTTCCCGGCCAATTCGTGAACCGGGCGATGACTGTGTCGTCGCGGGCGGCCCAAGTCTCCGCAGATGCCTCGCAGCATATGGCCGTCGTCGAACAGGTCACCGGACAGGTCGAATCGGTCTCGGATATGGCTCAGGGGTGGCAGGACGCGGCGGCTACCCCGGAAGAGCCAGACGAGGAGCTGTTGCCCGCCGAAGAGACTCCGGCCGAGGAGATTCCGGCTGAAGGGATCGACGCCGCTGCCGGTCCGGAAGCAGGGCAGCGTGCACCGGTGGGGGACCCGGCGGACCCGTCCGCGGAGCCGACATCGGTTGCCCTGTAAGCACAGGACAGCCCGGGCCGGCAACGCTGCCGGCACCGGTCATCGACCACACCGAGAAAGAGGGACCCTTCCATGACCGGAATGACGGTAGACCCGGAACACCTGAACGGACTAGCCGACCGCCAGCAAGAGGCCGCCCTGAAGGCCCAAGAAGCCGAGGGCGAGGTCTTCCACATCGGCACCCAGCTGTGGCTGACACACGGTGTCTTCAGCGAGCTGTCCAACGAGGCGGTCCACCACCTCGAAGCCCACCGCCGCACCGCGGGCGAGCGGATCGCCGCAGTCTGCACCGCGCTGGCCGAGAATCTGAGCTCCGCCGCGCAGGCCTACACCGTTGTCGACGAGCAACTGGGCCCCAATCTCAACGGGCAGCTGCAGGCCCGCGCCGGCGAGTAGCCGTCGCGTCGCTGCGGCTCCTCGGCCCCTGGGCTAGGAATCACGGGCTTGGTAGATGTGCTGCAGGCCCGCGCACCGGCCGACACGTGCCCTCGCGTCGTCAGCGAAGGTTGCGTCGCAGCAGGTCGCGACCCAGGAGAAATGGGGCTCGGCCTGGGTGGTGTCGTGCTGCAGAGGTGGCGAGTCGTCGGTGTCACCGACGATCCAGGCGCCGTAGGTCGACGCCGAACAGAGCCGCGGCGTCGCCATTTCGACGTAGCGGTCGCTCAGCACGCGTCTGGTACGCCTGTGCGTGCACTCCTGTATCCCTTTGGGGAGATCTTCGCTCCTCGGCATTGACCCCCGCGGTGAACCGACGCAGCATCGACTACACGGATGTGCGCTGCGCCACACGTGGGCCACCAGAGACCGGGCGGATCCGTCATCTATAGGAGGTCACTGATGTCCCTCGTCGACGCGAACGGCAAGACGCAATCCCAGCGCCGGGACGAGTCGGTGCAGCAGTTCATCGATCGGTTCGTGCCGGCTGCCGGGTCTTGCCTGCCTGCCTATGACTGCGTGGTCATCGCAGGCAACGGTATCGGCGCTCAAACGTTCGCCGCTCAGCTGGCCAAGCATTCGCGGTTCGCGGGAAAGGTCACCCTGGTCGCCCCGCCGGCCCAGGAGTCGCGCCGACTCATCAACGGGGTCAGCCTGCGCGGGGTTGCCGCTGACTTCCTGAGCTCAGCCGTCGGGGTCGACCATGCGGCTCTCGTACAGGCCGCGACGGGCACCGCCTTTCCCGGCCCGGTCGCCCACCGCCAGACTGCTGCGATGGCCGTCAGCCGCAACGGCGAGTGGACGTTCAGCAAGGCCGGTCCGTGGCAGGGCGGAAGCAAGGGATCTCCGGCGCCGCTCGTCTACGGTATGCGCAACAGCCGCCTGGTTGTGGGGCTGCGTGAACTGCTCGCCGAGCATCCTGTCGAATACGTCGAAGACATGGTGGAATCCGATGCCCACCTCCGAAGCCACGCCGCCGGGAGGCGGCCGCTATTGGTCAACGCGACCACCAAACCCACACTGCTGGGCGGCGAGTCCAGCCCGCCACGGCGGCTGGTGCTGGCCGTCCAAGCCCCCATGATCGAAGCGGCGGCGGGGATTTCGTACCCGCTAGAGCGGGATACCACCTTCGCCCCGCTGATCCGGCGCGAAGGCATCATCGACGTCGGGTACTTCACCCCGTTCGCCGACCCGCTGTCACCGCGCTCGAATTGGTACGGGATCTTCGCCCGTGTCGTGGACGCGGATTCCGGCTTCGACAAGGACGCAGAGCTGGCAACGATGACCGACCAACTGTACGGAGTTGCCAAGAGCCTGGGACTGGTGATCGACGACGCGGCCGAGACCCTGGCCGGAGCCCTGGTGCCGGCCTCGTCATGGGGCAAGGTGGCGCCTTCAAAGCCAGGCACCCTCGAGCTCAAGCGGATGTATTCGGGGGGCGCACCGTGCTACTACGCCGACGGCATGGTCTCCGCGGCCATCGGTGGCGTCATCGGCGCAGAAGCCGTCGTGCGCAGCCAGGATCCCGACGCCGCGATCCGGCGTGCGCTGCGCCCGTGGCGCCGGCACAACTTCCTGTGGTGGGTGGAGACCAACAAGATCTCCCCACTGGCCGACCGGTTGCTCCGCGTCAATGTCCAGGTGGCCATGGCCTACCCGCACAGCGCGGGCCTGCCCATGTGGAAATCGGCGGCATGACCGGACTCGCGCCGCCCCCCGATCGGACCCATCACCGACATCCGGACGAGCACAGTGGGTGAACCGCTCATCTACTGCGACGGCGCCTTCTGCGGGGTACTTGCGCTCTGACTCCTTGGCACCCTGCGGCGAACGCCCGGCGTCAGTGTTGGTCCATACTCCGCATCAGGTTGGTGTACTGTGCGACGGCTTGGCCCCGGTTGCCGGCGTTGAGCTTTCGCAGAATTCGCTTCACGTGCGTCTTGATCGTTCCCTCCGCGACGACCAGCCGTGCCGCGATGTCGGCGTTCGTCGCGCCGGTACTCATCAGTTGCAGCACTTCGACCTCGCGTCGGGTCAGACTCCGCACCGATCGCATCGTTCGGGCCGCCTGGTCTGCTGCCGTGTCCGGCGCGGGCACCAGATCGGGCTGCATGGTCAGATGGCTCATCGCCACGTTGGTCAGCTCGCCCGAGCCGGCGATGGTGCGCAGCTGCGCCTCGGTCCGGCAAGTCAGACTTTCGAGGACGGCGCGCTGGCGCAGAAGCTGTTGCAGCGTCACGGCGCGTTCCAGCGCCTGGCCGATCGAGGAAGCCAGGTCGGCGGCGATGTCACGGTCGAAGGTGTCCAGATTGCGGCCACTGTCATAGGCGTCGAGGTGCAACGTGGCCTCGACCTGCCCGTTGACGAAGATCGGTGTGGCCACATACGCCCTGGTCCGGATCATCCCGACGATCGGCTGGTAGGCCTGCGGGTCCTGCTGGGCGTCGAACACCAGCGCTGGCATCCGGCGACGGACCACCTCTGCCTCCAGCACTCCGGGCACCAGCGGTATCGCGATCTGCTCGGCGCGGGTCTGGCAATCCGCGGCCCACCGTTCATCGGACGAGAAGTAGGTGGAGGTGGCGCGCAACCGACCGTCGTCGAGTTTGAACACCATCGCACGATCCAGACCGGAGGCTTTGCACGCCGCCCCGGCGGCGGCCCTGAGCAGGTCGGCCGGATCGTTGTACCCGGAGAACGCCATCTGCTGGCGGATGCTGCCGAGCGCGCGGATCCGGTCCTCGACCATCACCTGCTGGTGTTTGGCGGTGAGTTGCTGCAGCGTCAGCGCGACCTCGCAGATGGTTGCCATCCTGGTCGGGTCATCGGTGGCGGTTGCCATCTGCCGGCGCAGTGCTGCGATGACAAGCTCGACGTACTCCCCGAGCTCGCCGTACCGGGCCTCGCCTACCGACGGTGACCATTGCGGGACGTCCGCGACGGTACGGGCGCGCGCCAAGGTCTCAGCCAGTCGCACGGAGAAGGGTCGGCCGCCGGAGTCGCCAGCCCCGTTCCCTGGCGAAGTCCGCGCGGAGGCGAACCTGATCGGCATGTGACCTCCCTCACGACCGAGGACATCCTCGCAGGATGCACGCTGCGCGGATCCTTGCGCAACGGATTCGGCCCGATCTATCTCGAACTGGGTACTCTCGCACCCGTACGAACTGCTGACCATGGAATCTCGACAGTCAAGCGGGGGTCGGTAGACTCGGGAAGCACTATGGTCGCGAAGCGCGCCGTCCTCGGATTGGCGCTCATCCTCACCGTCCTGGTCGCCGGCGCCGGCCTCGGGTCAGTTGCTGCCGGTGCCGCCGAGCTGGGTGACTACCGCTGGGAACGCCGCCCCTTACTGCTGTTCGCACCCACCGACAACGACCCGCGAGTCGTTGAGACGCTGGGCCTAATCGAAGCCAATCGATGTGAGTTCGTGGACCGCGACATGGTGGTTGGCCTTCTCGTCAACGAAGGCACCAGCACACTCGATGGTCAAGTGATCGACGCCGAGCAGTCACAACGCCTGGCCGACCGGTACGCGGTCGGTGAGAACGACTTCACGGTGCTGTTGATCGGCAAAGACGGTGGCGAAAAACTGCGCGTCGACGAGGTCCCGGATCTTCGAATGGTCTTCTCCGTCATCGACGGGATGCCTATGCGAAGCCGCGAGATGGCTGCCGACCCCGGCCGGTGTTGACGGTGGAGGCCGGGCGCTGTGCAGCAGATGCGCCGGTTTGAGCGTGCGCTAGTCGTGTGCTCGGCCGTTCTGGCTGTGTCGTGCGCCCAGGCCGCTGCGCCGCCAGGGTCCGACGTCACCCTCGTCAACCTCGACGACGCCGACGAGGTGGCGACCTGGACAACGGTCAACGACCCCGTCATGGGCGGCAGGTCCACCTCGAGCATCGCGTTCGGGAACGGCGGCCTCGTCTTCTCCGGGACCATCTCACTGGAGAACAACGGCGGGTTCGCCTCGGCTCAGAGTCCGCCCGACCCCGATATCGGACGCCGGGCAGCAGGCGCGAAGTCGCTGCGCGTGCACGCGCGGGGCGACGGAAAGACATACCTGTTGAAGGTGGGCGCTGCGGGGCAGCCCTGGTCCTACATCCAGCGCTTCTCTACCGAGGCCGGCGTCGCGCGGATCTACGAACTGCCCGTGGACGATTTCGATCCGGTTGGCATGCGTCTGGCTCCCGCACCCGATGCGCCTGCGACTCTGGATCCTGCGAGCCTCGACGAGGTGTCAATCTACATTCTCGACAAACAGGCGGGCCCCTTCGAAATCGCCGTCAGTGCCATCGACGCGGTGACATAGCGCAGCCCGATCTGTGGTTTCGTCGGTCAGGGTCGCTCAGCGAAAATAGGGTTCAACCGTGCCACTGCGCTTGACGACGATGGGATTTCCGCGGCGGTCCTTCGCGGTAGGAATTTCAACACGCACCCAACCCTCTGTCACGTCGTATTCGTGAACATTGGTTGTCTCGACGCCGTTGAAGCGAACACCCACATCGCGGCTGAGGACCTCTTCGCTGTAGAAATCGCTGCGCGGATCGATGGAGAGGTGCTTCGGTGGAACGTCTGGGTTCTGATCGTCGGACATGATGACCTTCGTTGAATGCTGCGTCAGGTACTCGGATTGCTCGTCGAAGAATCTACGCGACCGCCGCGCAGCTAAAAGCCCCTACCCGGCGTACATCGTCTCGATGATGCCCCTGGCGATGGAGGTCGCCGGGTCGTGCCCGTCGACGCCTGGGGCGAGATTCGCCCAGACCACGAGGGTGACGGCGTTTTCCGGGTCCGATGCCATGAACGAGTTGTAGCCGGGCAACTCACCGGTGTGCCCGTACATCGGGCCGAACTTCGCCATCCCCCAGCCGTAGCCGGCGGCTGCCGGGTTGGACGGGTCGGTCGATTGGATACTGGCCATCCGCTGTTGTTGGATCTGCCTGTCGAGTGCCTTCCCGCCGGCGAGGGCTTCCACCCAGGTGGCCAGGTCGTTCGCGGTCGAGATGCCGGCTCCCGCCGCCCACGTCCAGGACGGGTTGTTGTGGGTGACGTCGGCCGGTGCAAGGGATCCGTCCTTCGCGGCGGCCTGAATGTCCTCGGGCAGCGCCGGATCGCTGATGGTCAGCAAGTTGGTGCCGTAGAAGTAGCCGTGCGAGTAGGGATCCGGCAGCGACGTGTCGGGAAGCTCGGGGAACACCGTGCTGGTGAGTCCGGCGGGCGTGAAGATCCGCTCCTGGTACATCTCGGCCAGCGGCTTGCCGTCGAGTTGCTCGGCGATCAGCCCGAGGAGCACGTAGTTGGTGTTGGAGTAGTGGTATCCCTCACCGGGCGGGAAGTAGGGCGCGTTCTGATAGGCGATCGTCAACAGTTCGTCCGGGGTCCACACCCGCTGCGGGTCGCTGTCGAGCGCCTCGTTGACCTCTGCTGCCTCGCTGTAGTTGTAGAGGCCGCTGCGCATGTTCAGAAGCTGCTCGATCGTGATGTTATCGCCGTTCGGCACGTCCGGGCGGTACTTCGAGACGGGGTCGGTGACCGCGAGCTTGCCCTCCTGCACGAGCTCGAGGATGACGGTCGCCGTCCACGTCTTGGTGTTGGATCCGACCCGGAGGTGGTCGTCCACGGAGACGGGGGTGCCGCCGCCCCGCTCCGTGGTGCCGTAGGTCGCGGTGACCGTGCCGGACGGAGTGCGAAGCAACGCCAGTGCGCCGGGCAGCAGGAACTGCTGGGCGCCTTCGTCGAGGGCTGCCTGCAACGCGGCCTGATCGAGGGGTTCGACGGTCGGCGCCCCGGCCGTGGTGGACGAATCCGCCGACGACGACTCGTCAGCGGAGTCCGAGCAGGCTGCGACGATGAGCCCCAAGGCCGCGGCGGCGCCGAGCAACCGGAAAGAATGGGCACGCATTGCTCGACGGCTCATGTCCAAGAACGGTACGCCGTGGAACCCGACGGTGTGAAGGCATCCGAGTGCGTCGTGAAGCCCTGTTCCGCAGTGGTTTCTGTCTTGCGCACTCGACACCGATCAGGCACCGCGACTCCCGGCACAATCAGGTTCGGCTGTCGAGATCCATCGGCCGCCAACCGGCACCGTCGGGCATGGGGAACGGACCCCGCGGGGCGCGGTAGCCGTGTGCCCTCGTGTCGTCAGTGCAGGTTGCGCCTGAGCAGGTCGTGCACACGCTCCCAGTGCAACTCGGAGGCGGCCCGGTCATAGCGTGGCCCGGCCGGAGCGAACCCGTGGACAGCGTCGGTGATGACATCCACCGTGTACACCGCCCCGGCGTCGTCGAGCGCGTCGCACGTGATCGCCCGGGTTTCGGCCGGTGCTGTCTCGTCGGGATCGACCCAGGCGAAATAGAGCTCGGCCTGGGTCGGGTCATGGTGCAGATGTGGCGAGTCGTCGGAGTCACGAACGATCCAGGCGCCGTGGATCGACGCCGCGGCCCGCACTCGATCGGGGAAGGCACGTGCCACCGACAGCGCCAAACCGCCGCTCATGCAGAAGCCGACCACCCCGGCGGGGCCGTCGCCGGCCGCCGGATCGTCGGCCGCGACGTCGAACAGCGCCGCGGCGTCGCCGACGATGTTGGCGGGTGTGATCGAATCCATCAGCTCCTTGCGGGCATGCATGTCCTCATCGCTCATGCCGAACTCCCGGAACGGGCCGCCGCGGTAATAGAGGTACGGCAGCATCACGTAGTAACCCGCCGACGCCAGACGGGTGGCCATGTCCACCAATGCCGGCCGGATGCTCGGCGCATCCATCAGGTACAACACGACCGGATGGGGACCTCCGTTGGTCGGGTGGAAGATGAACGTCGGCATGGTCCCCTCAGCGGTGGTGACCTCGACCCTGCGCTCGATCATCGTCTGAGTGTTGCATGGTCACCCCCGCCGGCGGCGCCAGCGTGGGGCGCGACGAGAACGTGAGAAGTGTGTGAATCGCGGCGCGGGTTTCGGCGCCTGTCGGGGCGGCACGGCACAATGCCGCAGAAAGCCTGGGCCGATCCCACGCTGTCTCACCGGAGGGAACGAGCAGTGAGTTACACCGCCGCCGACATCACCGAGCTCGATGATGTCCAGCACACACGCCTGCGGCCAGCGGTGAATCTGGGCCTTGACGTGCTCAACACGGCGCTGCGCGAGCTGGTCGACAACGCGATCGAGGAGATCGCCGAACCCAGCCACGGCGGCACCCAAGTCACGGTAACGCTGCACACCGACGGATCGATCAGCGTCGCCGACGACGGCCGGGGCCTACCCGTCGACTCCGACCCGGCCACCGGCAAGAACGGCATCGTCAAGACGCTGGGCACCGCGCGGGCGGGCGGCAAGTTCTCCGCCCACTCCGATGCCGCCGCCACCGGCGCCGGGCTGAACGGCATCGGCGCCGCCGCGGCGGTGTTCATCTCCGCGCGCACCGACGTGACGGTGCGCCGCGGCGGAAAGACCTACCTGCAGAGCTTCGGCCGCGGCTACCCCGGCACATTCGAAGGTAAGCAGTTCGACCCAGACGCCGGGTTCACCCGCGCCGACTCGCAGAAGTTGCGCGGCACCGGCAACCGCAAACAGGATGCGCACGGCACCACAGTGCGCATCCTGTTCGACCCGACCGTGGTGCCGGATACCACCATCGACATCGGCGAGGTGCTGTTGCGGGCCCACGCCGCGGTGCGGATGTCACCCGGTGTGCACCTGGTCGTCGTCGACGAAGGCTGGCCCGGCGAGGAGGTCCCCGCCACGCTGCTCGAACCGTTCAGCGGCCCCTGGGGCACCGACGCCCTGCTGGATCTGATGTGCACCACCGGCGGCACCCCGGTGCCGGGCATCCGGGCGACGGTGGTGGGCCGCGGCGAATACACCACCGGCCGCGGGCCGACCCCGTTCCGGTGGTCGTTGAGCGCCGGCCCGGCTGAACCCGCGACGGTGGCGGCGTTCTGCAATACCGTGCGTACCCCCGGCGGGGGATCACATCTGAACGCGGCGATGAAGGGGTTGTCCGAGGCGCTCGCCGACCGGGCATCGCGGGTCCGCGACCTGGGCCTGGCCAAGGGGGAAGAGGGCCCCGAGCCACAGGATTTCGCCGCAGTCACCGCACTCGCGGTGGACACTCGTGCCCCCGATGTCGCGTGGGATTCGCAGGCGAAGACGGCGGTGTCGTCGCGATCGCTGAATGTGGCGATGACCCCGGATGTGGCGCGCTCCGTGACCATCTGGGCGGCCAACCCCGGCAACAGCGACGCGGTGACGCTGTGGACCAAACTGGCACTGGAATCGGCCCGGGCGCGGCGCAGCGCCGAGGGCGCCAAAGCGCGTTCTCGCGCGGCCTCGAAGGCCAAGGGGCTGGGTACCAACCTGTCGCTGCCTCCGAAGCTGTTGCCCAGCCGGGAATCCGGCCGCGGGTCAGGTGCCGAACTCTTCCTGTGTGAGGGTGATTCGGCGCTGGGCACGATCAAGGCGGCCCGGGATGCGTCGTTCCAAGCCGCGTTCCCGCTGAAGGGCAAGCCGCCCAACGTCTACGGCTTCACGGTGAGCAAGGCGCGGGTCAAGGACGAATTCGATTCGATCGAGCGCATTCTGGGCTGCGGGGTGCGGGACAGCTGCGACCCGGAGCAATGCCGCTACGACCGCATCCTGTTCGCCTCCGACGCCGACCCCGACGGCGGCAACATCAACTCCAGCCTGATCTCGATGTTCCTGGACTTCTACCGACCGCTGGTCGAGGCCGGCATGGTCTATGTGACGCTGCCGCCGCTGTTCGTCGTCAAGGACGGGGGCAGCGAGCGGATCTACTGTCACGACGAGTCCGAGCGTGACGCGGCGGTGGCCCAGTTGAAGGCCACGTCCAAACGCAAGGTGGAGGTGCAGCGTAACAAGGGCCTCGGAGAGATGGACGCCGACGATTTCTGGAACACCGTGCTCGATCCGCAGCGGCGTACCGTCATCCGCGTGCATCTCGACGATGGCGAGAACAAGCTGCATCACACGCTGTTCGGCGGGCCGCCGGAGGGGCGACGCACCTGGATGGCCGACATCGCCTCCCGTATCGACACCGCCGCGCTCGACCTCACCTAGGAAGCACCCCTGTGACCGCCACCCTCGATGTCCCAGAGCAGAACCCGGACCTGGTGCTCGACCAGAGCGCCGAAGAATACTGGAACCACTACCAGCTGACCTTCGCGCTCTACAGCGTCAGCGACCGCGCCATCCCCTCGGCGTTCGACGGGCTCAAACCCGGCCAACGCCGCCTGCTCTACCAAATGCACGACTCCGGTCTGCAACCCGGGAACAAACCGCAGAAGTCCTCCAAGATCTGCTCGGCGGTGACGGGCAACCTGCATCCGCACGGGGGCGCGTCCATGTACGGGGCCGCAGCCCTGATGGCCGCCGAGTTCCAGCGCGTGAAAGTCATCGACGGGCAGGGCGCATTCCCGCGTATCCAGGGCGATATCCCGGCCGCTGACCGCTACACCGAGATGCGGCTCTCCGCTCCCGGCGCCGCGCTGACCGCCGAACTCAACGACCATGCGGTGCCGATGGTGCAGACGTTCGACGGCGAGTGGACCGAGCCGACGATGCTCCCCGCTCAGTGGCCGGTGCTGTTGTGCAACGGCGCCGTCGGTATCGCCGAAGGCTGGGCCACCAAGGTGCCCGCCCACAACCCGCGTGAAGTGATGGCCGCCTGCCGCGCGTTACTCAAGACCCCGAAGATGACCGACGACCGGTTGGTGACGATCATTCCCGGACCCGACTGGGGCTGCGGCGCCACCGTGGTCGGCACCGAGGGGCTGCGGGAGTACATCACCACCGGCCGCGGCCAACTCACCGTGCGCGGCACCACCTCGGTCGACGGCAAGAACTGCATCATCACCGAGCTGCCGCCCGGAGTGGCGAGCAATACCGTGCAGGACCGGATCCGGGCCCTGGTCGAATCCGGCGAGATGCCGGGTGTCGCGGACATGTCGGATCTGACCGACCGCCGCAACGGGCTGCGCATCGTGGTGACCGCCAAGCGCGGCCACAGTGCCGAGCAGATCCGCGACCAGCTGCTGGCTCTGACCCCGTTGGAGTCGACGTTCGCCGCCAGCCTGGTGGCCCTCGACGAGGATCGGGTGCCCCGGTGGTGGAACGTGCGCGAGTTGATCGGGGCATTCCTCCATCTGCGCGACTCGGTGGTGCTGCACCGCAGCGAATACCGACTGGATAGGGTCACTGCGCGAAGGCATCTGGTGGCCGGCCTGATGACGATCCACCTCGACATCGACACCGCCGTCGCGATCATCCGCAGGTCCGACACCGTCGACGACGCCCGCCGCGGCCTGCAGGACCACTTCGACATCGACGAAGAGCAGGCCAATTACGTTCTGGCGCTGCAGCTTCGCCGGCTGACCAAGCTCGACGTGATCGAGCTGCAGGCCGAGGCGGACAAGCTGGATGCCGAGTTCGCCGAGCTCACCGAGCTGGTGTCGAACCCCGATGCACGCCGCACCGTGATCGACCGAGAGCTGGTGGAAACCGCGAAACTGTTCAAAGGACCAGAGTTCGACCGCCGGACGATGCTGGACTTCGACGCCACCCCGGTGTCATCGGGTGCCGACGGCGACGGCCCACGGGAGCGCAAGGTCAACACCTCCTGGCGGCTGGACGACCGCGGGGTGTTCTCCGACAGCCACGGCGATCTGCTCACCGCCGGCCTGGGTTGGGCGGTGTGGACCGACGGCCGGGTCAAGTTCACCAACGGCAACGGTCTACCGTTCAAGATCCGCGACATCCCGGTGGCGCCGGACATCACCGGGTTGCTGCGCTCCGGCGTGCTGTCCGACGGCTACCACCTCGCGCTGGTGACACGGCGCGGGAAGGTCCTGCGCCTCGATCCGGCCGCGGTCAATCCGCAGGGCGCCGCGGGCAACGGGGTGGCCGGAGTCAAGCTCGCGGGCGACGGCGACGAGGTGGTCGCGGCGTTGCCGGTGTCGGGCGAGAACGGCGAGGCGATCCTGTCGATCTCCGAAAAGGGTTGGAAAGTAACCGAAGTCGCCGATATCCCGGTCAAGGGGCGCGGTGGGGCCGGCGTCGGATTCCATCCGTTCGTGGGCGGCGAGGAAGCGCTGCTCGCGGCGTCGATATCGGCGACCGGGTACGTGCGGGGCAGCAGGCGGGTGCGGGCAGAAAAGCGAGCCAAGGCATCGATCAAGGGGTCCGGTACGGATGTCGCGCCGGCCGGGTAGGGCGAAGAACCGTTGCAGTCGACCCACTGGCGCCGCCTCGTCCCTGCACCTGGCGGCTGATCCCCACCTGGCCAGCCAGTCTTGAAAACGCCCGGCGAGCATCGGCACAGTCTGAGTTGCTGGCGGGTCGATTTCCCGATTCCGTGTCAGCCCTTGCTGCTCCGAACCGCGGCAACCTACCCGGCCGCTGGACGCCGGCCCGTACACGTTCATGGCCGCTGATGCCCTGACAGGGGTGGCCTGGCAGCGCCGCCGTACGCACTACACGACCAACTTGATGGCCGTCATCCCGAAGGCGTCCTGGCCGTGGGTCACGACGCTACTGCACTCGGTGTTCGGCCAATCAGACTCTGAATCCATTGCTGCTCAATATGATCGGATCATCGATGCACTCGCCGACAAGCTGCCCAAGACCACTGGACACCTGGAAGCGGCCCGCCCCGATCTGCTGGCCTTCACCGCGTTCCCCAAACAGATCTGGCGCCAAATCTGGTCGAGCATCCCCCAGGAAAGTCTCAACAAGGAGATCCGCCGGCGCACCGACGTCGTCGGGATCTTCCCCGACCGCGACGCACTGTCCGTCTCGTCGGCGCCGTACTGGCCGAACAACACCACGAATGGGGCGAGTCCCGCCGCTATCTAGCCCTCGACGTCCTGAGCAAATCACGCACCGTCAACGACACCGCAACAGAAACAGGAGGACGACCCCGCGGCACTAACGGCCTGAACCATCACGACGACGAATCACACGACGACGTCGTACACCACGTCCCTGGACTTGACCAGACAGCGCCGGCGATCACCTGCGCCTGGACTGCAAACACGGCCAACCGAACAATCAGCACCACTGCCAGCATGCATCACGAAAGATCGAGGCTAGCCGGCGCTGCGGCTCTGCGCCAGCGACAGTGCAGGCGGACGCCACCGCGGCAGCGGGGACGTTTGCCAGATGAGGCAAGACCAGTCCTACGGGGCCGCTCAAGACCGAAGCCAGTGCCCGCAACCCCCTCAGATTTGCACCGGCGACCGCCTCGTCAACCGCCATCAAGATGGCCCCCAACCGGCAGACCAGCGTGCCCCATCCTCATGGGCGAACCAGCGGTCCCCTCACCCCGGCAGCCAACGGCCCGTGTCGGAGTCGGGGTCACAGGAGCGGTTCGTTGGTGACGATGTATTGGCCGGTGCCGTTCGGATTGGGCGAATCCAGGGTGACTCCGACCAGCTGCCAGGTGGTGTTGCCGACGGTGACGGTCATGGTGCCCGAATCCCGATAGGCCGGCGCCCCGCAATAGATGTAGGCGGTTTCCCCGGCCGGGATCGGGACCTTGATCGTGTCGGTCCAGGTGTGGGTTTCGGTGGTCGAGTGACTGTATGTCTGACTGATCTGAACGGAGAAGAGATCCTTGATCTTGCCGAGGGTACCGGCCTTGACTTGGACCGACGTCGCCCATGCGATCGACGAGCTTTCGGTCACCGACGCGCTGTACTGGTACTCGATCTGGCTCCCGGTGTTGTTGGTCACCGGTGACCCCGCCGCGACGGGATCCAGGTAGATCTGTTGCTCGGTGGCCAACAGCAGAGGTGCCGGTGCCGCTAGCCGACGGTGCCGTGGCCGCGATCGCATTTTGCACCGCGGTGGACGAATACGGAATTTGGTAGGTGATGGGGAAGGTTTCTCCGGGGTGGATGGAGCTGCCCACGACGGGGGATTGGGTCAGATACTTAGCCGTGGTGGACGCCGGGGTGGTGCCGTCTTTGGTGGTGTAACCCAGGAACATGGCGGTCTCGCCGGTGAAGTTGGCAATGTCGAAGCGCGACGTGTAACCGCCGCCGACGGTGTCGGGGGCGGTGATGTTCACGGTGATGGTGTGTTCGGTGCGGTGAAGACCGAACGGGTCCCATCCGGGTCGGTCGGTGGCGGCGACGACGAAGGTGTCGATGCCGCCGTTCTCGGCTAGTTCGGTCTCGGGGGTGTAGGTGAACGCGCCATGCTGGTCGATCTCGACGCTGCCCTGGGCCGGTCCGGAGATGACGGTCAGCGTGGTGGGGTCTGCGTCGGGGTCGGTGACATGGATCTGACCGGCCACGGTGCCCTCGAAGGTCTCGACACTGGCGTAGGGGTTGTAGGTGATGGTGGGTGCTTGGTTGACCAACAGCCGGTGGACGCGTTCACCGATGTCGGTGGCCAGGGTGCGGGTGCTGTCCAGCAGGCGGCGCAGAAGCCCTACCGGTTGAGCGTCGTTGATCTCGGCCGACGCCGATAGGCCGGGTTCGGCGGTATCGGAGAGTTCGGCGACGCTGATGGTGGCGTCCGCACTGTTGGGGGTGAAGAGCAGTCCCTCGGGGCTGACCGCGACCGCGTTGGGTCCACCACCCACCCCGACGGTGAGTACGGTCTGTTCGGTGGTGGTGTCGATGACCCGCACAGTGTCATCGTGGAACTGGCTGACGAACAGGTACTCGTATTCGACACCGAAACTGTCGGTGAGGGTCTTGACCGTGTCCCCGCTGGGGGCTGAGCCCACCGCGATCGTGTAGTAGTTGTCGGGATCGTCGACCGGGATCACCGAGACCGTGTTATCCAGACCGTTTGCCACGTAAAGGGTTTCACCGTCGGAGCTCAGCGCGATCCCGGTGCCGTACCGGCCTCCCTCGAACCCGGCGTGTTCGACCGAACCGTCGCTGCTGATCACGCTGATGTTGGCGGTCAGAGGCTCACGCGGGAAGAAGTTGGCCACATAGACCTCGCCGCCGGGACCCACCCACGACCAGCTCGGTGGGTCCGCTGAAGCCGTCGATGGAGTCCACCGATCGGTTTGCGGTGTTGACTTTGGCTACCGTGTTATCGCCGGTGACCGCCACGTAAAGCCACTGGCCGGTGGAGTCCAGCGCCAGCCCAGTGGGATTCGACCCCACGTTGATAGTGGCCGAGGCCGACCCGTCGGTTTTCCACATCGTGACCGAAGCGCTGTCGTAGTTGGTCACATACGCCGTGGCGCCATCAGCGCTGAGCGCCACCTGCTGAGGACGTCCCCCGGTCGGTAGCCCGTAGCTGATGGCGTTGCTGTCGACGTCGATGACCAGCAGTTGATTAGTGTTCTCGTCGACCACATAGGCCTGGGTGCCATCCGGGGACAACACCACATCACCCGGCTCGTAGCGAGGATTGGACGGGGTGTCAACCAGCCGGTAGGAATCGACCTCGAAATCGGTCGACTCGGCGGTCACCACCACCGTGACCGTCACCTCGATACTCTTGGCATTCCCGAGCAACCCCTGGGGTACATCGGTGACGGTGACCACGAAGCTGTCCACCCCACCGGTCTGGGCCAGTTCCGCGTCGGGGGTGTAGTAGAACGTGCCACCACCGTCGACCGTGGCCAACCCCTCACTGGCCTGTTCGCTCAAACTCACCGACACCGGATCGCCGTCGGCGTCGGCGGGATTGAGGAACCCGGTGATCGTGCCGTCATCGACCACACTTTGGGTCGGGTCGTAGTTGATCGTGGGCGCCACGTTGGACAGATCGCCCAATTCGCGGCGCACCATCGCCAGCACCGACCACAACCACGGCAACTGCGCCGGCGACTCGGGTGTCTGCTGGCTGGCCGGGGTCACCCCGAAAACCGACAACACCGCGCCCACCAGCGTCGAGACCGGACGCTGCACCGTGCTTGACGCCGCGGCCTGTGGAGTCGACACCACCACCGCGGCCCGAGCGGCCGACCCCGAACCCGTCAGAGTCGCCACCGTCTGCGATGACGCCGAATCATCAAGCCCAGCAACGGACTCGGCGCCGTCGTCATCAACACTTACCGAATCGTCAGAACCCTGCACCGACACCACGACAGAGTCATCAGCGTCACCCGAATCAGAGCCAGACCCACTGCCGGCATCGGCCCCTGCATCAGCATCCGGCCCCGAATCCGAATCCGACCCATAATCGGAGCCACTGCCGGAACCGACATCAGCATCCGCGTCGGCATCAGAACCGGAATCGGCGTCAGCGCCGGACCCGGTATCGACATCAGCATCCGCGTCGGCGTCAGCGCCGGACCCGGTATCGGCGTCCACATCGGAATCGGCATCGGCGTCCACTTCGGACCCGGTATCGGCGTCCACTTCGGCGTCGGACCCGGAATCCGCGTCGGCATCGGAATCAGAGTCGCTCGCGGAGTCCGGGCCCGAATCAGTGCCCACACCCGCATCCTCGCCGCCCGAAGACGCCGCCCCCGACCCCGACGACACCGACGACACCGACGCGGCATCATCAGCATGCGCCAACCCCGGAGTGCTCAAGAAGGCCAGGCCCACCCCACACGCCAACGTCAACGCCCACAACCGGTCCCGCACCACCCCTGACGCAGCGCGCCCGCCCCACTACTCCGCCGAACACGACCCCTGATACACCACGTCATCCCCTCTTGCTATTGGCACGGCACTCAACTCAAATACCGACGAATTCGCACTGCGAAGCCTCCCAAGAACGCAAACATATTGCAAGTCTAGTGAATTGGAGTGCGGCGCTGTTAATCTCTTTTACATGGTCTAAAACGTGAAGACCGCACTTATAGCTAACATCGAGCCAAACTAAGCGTGAATACCGTCTTACAGACTGGTTCAACCAGCATCGAAACGGATCGTTTCTTTGCTATCGTCACATAACATTGCAGAGAAGGGCGGGCAAGCGTTCCGTCAGTCTTGGGCACGCGCGAACAACGTTTTCCTGCATGGCATATCACTGCTCGCACTCAGGAGGGTTGGCATGAATAGGTCCCACGGGAATCGCGGACGCCGCGCCCCCATTGGACAACAGCAGCCAATCGTTTCCATACCCGACAACCACCTGGTAGCGGAGAGCGCGCGGGACTCGACAGAGTTGCCGAATCGCTATGGGCGATACATTGGGCGCGTCGGGGCATTGGCGGTGGCGTTGGGTGTGGCTGCTGCTGGCGCCGCCGGCGCAGCCGTGGCCGACGCCGATGCCGACAGCGACGGAAGCCAATCAGCCGGTTCATCCACTAGCTCGACCGCGGGACGGGACGACAGCAGCTCCTCGGAGCAGTCACAAACCGACAGCACGACCGGGCACTCCGGCTCGACATCAAGCGGCACCGACAGTTCCGCAGGATCCTCGCGCGAGGACTCGGCCGACAGCGACGCTGACACGGCTGAACCTGTTGACGGCGAATCCGAGGACTCTTCCTTGGCTACGGATTCCACCGACGGCGAGAATTCCGACGACGACTCCGGTACCACGACGGAATCCGTCGTCGAGATCTCGTCGAACCCGGAAACGACCACCGATCCCAGCATCGGGATCGTCGACGACGAACCTGGTTACACCACAATAGATTCCGAAGCACCAACCGAAACCGGTCCCGATCCCGCCGTGCTGGAGAGTCCGCCCGCCACTGCGGCCGAAGCCACCCCGCCCCTTGCTCAGTCGCCGACCAGGGCCGATGACTCGCCGGCACAAGCTGCCGGCGCACGCATTGGTCATCGCGTCAGCGACGACGACGCCGAGGAAGCTAGCGCCCCACCGGCGGACACCACGCCGACGGCGGCAATCTCCGTGGTCGCTGACCCTGCGGTCACCGACGCGGGAACGACCGATTCCGAGGTCGCGCGCGATCCCCAGATCGCGCGCGCAATGAGCTCGGCGGCGCTCGCCGACGTTGATGCTGAATCCGCTGCTCCGCAGAGCATTCCGGCGAAGCTGGTTGCTGCAGTGCTGGCACCACTGGTCAATCCGGCGCCAGCAGCCCCGGCGCTCCCCTCACTGATGCACTCATTCCTCGGCTGGATCGTCACCGAGGTCCGTCGCACATTGTGCAACCAGACCCCCAATGCTGTCGATCAGCAAGTGGTCGTCGAGCTCGAAGAACCCAGCGACGTGAGCGATCCGATAGCTTTCGACGTCAGTGATCCAGACAGCGAGATCCTGACGTTTTCCGTGCCCGCCAACGGAGAGCCTGGTGGCCCCAGCCACGGCACCGTCACGGTCGACCAGACCACCGGTGCCTTCATCTACGACCCCGACAACGACTTCGCGATCACCGGCGGCACTGACACGTTTACCTACACCGTGTCCGACGCGAACTCCGGCTTCCATCTACACGGACTGTTCGGATTCCTCAAGCCCGGCTGGGGCCACACTGACACCGCCACTGTCACGATCACGGTCGCCCCTACCGCCGTCAACGAACCTCCGGTCGCTAATGACGACACCCTTACCGTCGCCGAGGACGGCACCGCCAGCATCGATGTGTTGTCCAACGACACCGACCGCGACAACCCGGTTGACGAGTTCAGCGTCGCTGTCGTGGCCGGACCCACCCACGGATTGCTCACCGAAACGTATAGCGGGCTTTTCTCCTACACCCCCAACGCGGACTACAACGGCCCGGACTCGTTCACCTACGCCATCACCGATCCGGCGGGTGCCACCGACACCGCGACCGTGTCGATCACCGTCACCCCGGTCAACGATGCCCCCATCGCCCGCGACGACACAGTCACCACCACCGAGGACACCCCGGTCACTATCGACGTGTTGGCCAACGACGCCGACATTGACGATCGCCCCAGCGACTTGACCGTAACCGTCGGCATCGGACCCGCCAATGGCACCCTCGGCATCAGCGGGACAGGACTGCTCATCTACGTTCCCGACGACGACTACAGTGGCGACGACTCGTTCACCTACGCCGTCGCCGACCCCGACGGCGGCACCGCCACCGCCACCGTGTCGATCACCGTCACCCCGGTCAACGATGCCCCCCTCGCCGGCGACGACACGGTCACCGTGATCGAGGGTCAGCCCCGTGACATCGATGTCCTGGCCAACGACTACGACATCGACGACGCAACAGTGGATGTGACGTCGCTGACGATCGTGCGAGCACCGACTTCGGGCACCGCCACAGTCAACCCCGACGGCACCATCGCTTACCAATCCGACGACGCGAACGTCACCGCGGACTCGTTCACCTACACTATTGCCGACCCGAGTGGTGCGATCAGCCAGCCCGCCACGGTCAACCTGACTGTCATCGCTGAGCCCGCCGAGTTGCAGGCTTCCTTCAGCATCGGTATAGCAGTTTATCCCAATCAAATAAGCGTCGATGGCACTGACACCACCGTTGTTGATGACGGCATTCTGATCACCAGTCGAGAGTGGGACCTCGCGGATGCCGATGGCAACACTGTTGCTTCTAGCAGTGGCACCGCATTCTCCCATTCGCTAAAGGCCCCCTTTTCCGGCCCCTATGCTCTGACCCTGAGTGTGACGGACAATCTGGACAGGCAGGGTTCTTCTGTACAGATCATCCCGGTATTTGTCCTATGACCTTCCGGGACAAGCGGGCCAGCAGGTCTTCGGCGACAACCCCGTACCGATTCTCGGCAACGCGATGCTAGCCGCCACAGGCGGCCACGGGGCACTTTCTTGTGGCATGCCAACACCATCAACTACATCCCACCGTCAACGGATATCGCAGGCGGAGAACAGGTGCCCGACCAATTCACCTACACCGCCACAGACATCACCACCGGCGCCACAGCTGTCAACACCATCACCGTGACCATTGATGTGCCAAGTCCCACGCCATGAACACCGATGACATCGCGTGAGACTACCGGGATCCATCGCAGGTCAACGGTCGGTAGGCGCGCACCGAAACGAACTCAGTCTGCCTGCGACCCAGTTGCTGCAGTCATAGGTCGGGGCTGGCCGGATTCGGCGTTCCTGACCGTCACAGTGGTTGACCGCAAAGCTGTTTGGAGTTCGCGTTCATGTTTCGTCGCCGCCTCGGCAGCAGCTTCGCCCTGCGAGGTCGACCTACGGAGATCGGGAAACAAGAGCGGCACAACCCGAGGGCAAGCTCCAGCGGGCGCCCACACCGATAGTCGAACCAGTTAGATTGGGTGTCGACGAACGGCGGACAATCCCGGCGCCGGGACCACAAATCTTAGATAGGCTTCGGCGAGTCATGCCGCGCTACAACATTCGGTTTGGCAGTCGCATATCGTGGGAGGCCGGTTGTATGGGACGCTATCGGTTCCTGCTTACCCGGGGCATCCTTTGGGAGTACGGGATGCAGGTCGCGAGCGTGCCGGTCGTCATGACCTTCATCCTTGCGCAGCAAGGCCTTGCGTGGGCTGCGGGCATGCTCTTCCCCGTGTTCAACGCTGGCGCAGTAATTGGTAGTGCGCTTGCCCCGGGATTCCTCGAGCGATCTCATCAAAAGAGAAATGTCTCGCTGGCGGGGACCGCTTTCATCATTGCCGCCCTGATCGCGCTTATCGCTGTCTCCGCGCGGACCAACGCTTCCACCGCCTTGGTATTCCTGTGCTTGTCGGCCGCCATCGGCGTGGTGCTCACCATCGCCGATGTCATCTTCTCTCAGATCATTTCCGATACTCTGACACCAGCTCGTGGCCGAAACCTGATTCTCGTCCAGGGAGCCATCGGCAGCGCGATGACGATCGTTACGGTACTGATTGCGTTGCCCTGGATTGCCGACCGCGACCCCGCACACGGTCACGCAGACCTCCTGTGGCTGGGGGCGGTGGGCGTGGCCGCGGCCGGCCTGACTGCAATTTTCGTTGGGCAACCCAAGCGAATAGCGGTTCCCCGACGGCGCCTGCGTGACACCTATCGCGACGGCATCTCCGCCGTGCGCTCGGAACGATGGTTCCGAACCTACATCGTGGCGCAATTCTTCTTCATTCCAGTTCTGCTCAGCACCACATTCTTGACTATTCACGCCTCCGGCCAGCTCGGCGACCGAGCCGGCAGCCTGCACTTCTTGGTAATCGTCGTCGGCGTCGGCTGGATTGTCGCCGCGCCACTTCAACACGTCATCGGCCGACGCTTCGGGACCCGGGGGATGCTCGTCACGAGCGCATTGTTATGCATGGCCGCAGCGGCAATATCGGTCGTGGCAGGGGTATTCCACGCGTGGTCTCATCCCCTCGTGCATGGCATCGCCATCGGGTTTTCGGTGATCGCAGGGCAAGGAGCGTGGGTAGCGATCTTCGCATGGCTAAGCTATTTCTCCACTGACAAAGACCGCGGAGCCCTCACCGGATTCGCCTCGATCCTGATAGCAATCGAAAGCGCCACTATAGGAGCTGCACTGGGAGCCATAGCCCACAATATTCATGCAGTGTGGCCGGTCGCCGTGGTTCTTACCCTAAGTTTCGCCGCGGCCGTTGTCGCCCTATCCACGCCCGATGTGGCAGCCCAGGAACAACGAGGAGAACCGGTGGACGCATACCAGAGATCTTGTCGGACAGAGGATAACCGCCACAACAGAGGTTCGGCATCGATCAGGCGCGAACCGATCGTCGGCAGCGGAGGGCCGGGGCGATCAAACCTCTGACAGGTCCCGCGTTCGGCTCATATGATTCCGACGAAGTGCACTGGCTATTGCGCGACCTATCTGACTGGTACCCAGATACCGACGATTCTGCCCGCGAGTCAGCCATACTGCCCGGCCGCACGAACCTCTACGAGTCTATTCCCGCCGAGTTCGCACCCGACCAGGATTGCCGCGACGTATTCGCCTCAGTGCTCACTGAGTCTGCTGCCCGCCTCGCCCACACCGTGGGGGTGCTCACGGAGCGCATCTTGACAAAACGGGGTCACAACATAGTGCTCGCCTCGCTGCTCCGCGGCGGTACCCCCTTCGGGATCCTCATCCGTCGGTGGGCACAGCGGGTCCACGGACTCACGCTCCCGCACTATTCCGTCTCCCTGCTCCAGGGTCGCGGAATCGACACTGCCGCGCTGGATTATCTAGCATCGAACTATGATCCGGCGGCGGTGGCGTTTGTCGATGGGTGGAGCGGAAAGGGCACGATCGCGGGTGAACTGAAGTCGGCGCTGCGTTCTTACGGAAGGGCCACCGGGGTCGAGTTCAACAGCGATTTGGCCGTCCTCGCCGACCCTGGCCGCTGTGTAAGCACCTTCGGCACCCGGGACGACTTTCTCATCGCATCGGCCTGCCTGAACTCAACTGCAACCGGGTTGGTGTCCCGGGCAGTCCCGACCCCAAGAGCTATTCGCTCCGGCGACTTCTACGGAGCGCGTTACTACCGAACTCTCGTCCACTGCGATGACTCCGTGGCCTTCCTGGATTCAGTATCGGGTTGCTTCGACTCAGTGTCGGAATCGGTTCGGCGCGACACAGTGGACAGTCATACGCGCCACAGCGCGCCGAGCGCGCTAGCCATCGGCGCAGCTCGACGCATTCAACGCCAGTACCAGCTCGACAATGTCAATTTCGTCAAGCTCGGACTCTCCGAGACTATGCGAGTTCTTCTGCGGCAACGTCCATTCCGAATCATTTTACGTGAACCCAACGATTTCGTGCATAGGCACCTTCGAGCACTTGCCGCCGCCCGACGAGTTGAGATCATCTGCGATCCCGATCTTGTGGTCTCCTCGGCCGGTCTGATCAAGGATTCATCGGTGGCCGCGCCGGGGGATCGCCAATGAGGTGAGCCCGTCGCCGTGGTCCAAGCGGTTGTGTGATGATGCCTGCGAAATCGGCGAACCTGACCGGACCGTAGGGCCCAGCGGGCATCCGCCCTTACCTCCTCAGGGCAGTTCTCCGTCTGTTTAGTGATAGGCCACTGCACTGACAACGACACGCTATTGACGATCCGCTGCGGTCATCCAGAACGCGCCGGGATAGTTTGACAAGATCGCGGGGGCTTGGCAGTGTTCGTGCAGAACCCAGCCGTGTGTTGGCGATGTTTGAAAGTCCGGTCCGCATCTTCGGCGATTTCATCATCTCGCCGTTATAGGACTGTCCCGGACGGTGCGAGAACATGTTCGGGGAGCGCGCGGTCCAGGTTTGCCACGTGTGGAACACCGCTGTGGCCTCGTCCGCGCCCGATTGATCGAACCGGAATCGTAATGGGGATGCGCGAGACGGAATACGAGCAACGCGCGATGATCGCCGAGGCGCTCCTCGCCGGGCTGACCACCTCGGTGAGGGAATGGGCGGTGACCGCAAATCGCGTTCGCCCGGAGCGCACGCCGATTGCAGTTCGCGCGGACGGCCGTGTGTTGGACCTGATCCTCAAGGCCGGAGAAGTCCTCAATTGGTCGCAGACGACGGTCTCGATGGCCAACTCCCTACCCCGCGCCGCGCCGCATGGTTCTACGAAGGGGCCCATCATGTCCGTCTTCAACCCCGAACAGCGTTCGATCGAGTACGTCCCACACCATGAGCGCCACGGCCGTGCCCGCAGCCTTTTCACCCTGTGGTTCGGCGCGAACCTCCAAGTCACCGCCGTCGCTGCGGGCGCCATATCCGTAGCCATCGGCCTGTCCCTGCCATGGGCGCTGCTGGCGTCGCTGGTCGGAAATCTGATCGGTGCCGTATTCATGGCGCTGCACTCCGCGCAGGGGCCGATTCTCGGTATCCCGCAGATGATCCAGAGTCGGGCGCAGTTCGGCTTCTACGGTGCAGTGCTGCCGCTGGTCCTGGTCATCCTCATGTACATCGGATACTTCGCCACCACCGCAGTGCAGGGCGGAGCCGCGTTCTCGAGCTTGACCAGTGTCAACATCGACGCCTCGATCGTGATCGTCGTGGCGTTGACCGCGGTGCTCACCATCTTCGGCTACCGACTGATCCACGCCTCCGAGAAGTTCCTCTCGGTCGTCAGCGGCCTGGCGTTCCTCTACTTGAGTTACCGCTTAGTGACGACCAACAACCTCAGCGCGGTGTGGCACGCTGGCGACTTCTCCTGGGCCCTGTTCCTGGCCGCAATGGCGATTGCGGCGACCTGGCAGCTGACTTACGCACCGTACGTCGCTGACTACTCTCGCTACTTGCCCGCCGACACCTCGGTGCGCGCCTCGTTCTGGTTCACCTATGCCGGCTCTGTGCTCTCGACGATGTTCATGTTCGCCTTCGGCGCCACCGCGACCGCCATGGCCGGCGACGCGTTCGACGGTGGATCGGTCGACTTCATCGTCGACCAAGCCGCCGGCTGGCACACCCTGTTCTTCCTGATCATCATCGCCGGCGTCATCGGCGTGAACTCGCTCAACCTGTACGGGATGTTCATGTCAACCACCACGGTGCTCAACTCCGTCTTCAAGATGAAGGTCTCCCCGCTGCTGCGGGCTGTCCTCATCATGGTCGTCACTGCCGTTGCCACCACGGTCGGATTGCTCGGCAAAGACGACTTCCTGACCAACTTCAGCGATTTCATCCTGCTCCTGGCCTACTTCCTCATCCCGTGGACCTCCATCAACCTGGCCGACTTCTACCTCGTCCGCAGAGAGCGCTACAGCATCGACGACATGTTCAACCCTCGGGGCCACTACGGCGGCGTGGACTGGCGGGCCATGACCGCCTACCTCGTCGGCATCATCGTCGAATTGCCGTTCATCGCCAGCCCCTTCTACACCGGTCCGGTTGCCATCTGGCTCGATCGCGCCGACATCTCTTGGATCATAGCGATTTTCGTCGCTGGCGGTCTCTACGCCTTCTTGATGAGGCACTATCCCAACCGTCCCGGCTATCCCGAGCCCACCTACGCGATCCCCTCTACCGCGAGTGTCCATTCCACGGCCGCCGCCGGCGAACAGGAAGCAGCACCAGCATGAACGCACGCACGTGGAGGCCGTCCTCCATTGCGGCGCCGCGTTGAGGAAGTGCGCCGCTCTCGGCAACGGCGTGGGCATGGCGAATCCCCCGTGATACGGGCTGGCGAAATGCTCATTCGTGATCAGTAACTGGTGGATCGAGGCGTTCTTTGGGACATGCGGTCTCCAGGACATGCGCCGCATCGACGCGAAATTGGGCGGCTCTTCTGATGCTGACGTTCGCCGGTGCCCTGCTCCTGGATCGTATCCCTCCGATGCAATTCTCGATGCGCAGGGGATCGAGCTGCGCGACATGCCCCCTGTTCACCGCTTGGTCGCGGGCGCGCTGGCGACCGACGGGCAAGCTGGAGTAACGCCTGCATGCCGCCTGTGCCGCCCACTACGAGACCGAGGTGTTCGTACTTCCGGCCGAGTGAGACAGGCGGGGTAGACCGCCATAGTCAGCCCTATGCCTGGCCGGGACGGGTGCTCGGCAAGGTCGCCGGTGAAACTCCGCTGGAGAGCAGAACGGGCAACCTGCTCTCGGATTGACGCTTGTCGCCAAGGCGGCGTCGGCTATTGCGCTCCACGGAAATACGGCTCGACCGTGCCCTTGAGCTTGACGACCATGGGTCCAAAGCACCAACTGCTCGGATTACTCCCCGGAGAATCTAGGCCACCCTGCAGCACCAAACGATCCACTCCACCCAGCCCCGCACTCATCCCATCAAGAGATTGCGGATCCCGCCCTCGCCGGTCGGGCCGACAGCCCCGCAGCAGTTCGTCGCTTCTCGGAAGATCGACGTTCCGCACCCCCCGGCGGACGTCACGGTGAACGGCAGTCGGACGACGAACTTCGCGCCCCCGGCACGCTCGTTGGTCGCTGACAGTTCGCCTTGGTGACGGTTGTCGATGATGTCCTTGCAGATGGACAGCCCCAGTCCAGTACCACCGCTGTCGGCTTTGGTGGTGAAGAACGGCTCGTAGATTCGTGGCAGCATCGCTGCGGCGATACCCGGGCCGTTGTCGGTGATGGCGATGAGCGCCGCGGCGGCGTCGTGGCTGACGACGACACGGACCTCAGGGGGTCCCTCGACACCCGAGGCGGCGGCCTCCATGGCATTCATGATGAGGTTGATCACCACCTGGGCCAGGTCACCCTCGAACCCGTCTACGACAGGATCGGAGTCATCGAGTTCCACACTGATCGCACACTGGCTGTCCCGGTTCTCGATCCGCCACGATTGTTCGGCCAGGCGGGCGCTCTGCTCGACGATCCCATTGATCTGGCACGGTGCGCTTTCGCCCGATCCCTTGCGCCCGATCTCGAGCATCGTCTCCATGACCGCGAGAGCACGCTGAGCATGGTGCAACACACGCTTGTTGTTGCTCTCGATCTCCTCGACCATGGCCTTTCCGTCGGGACCGAGGCCGACGCGCAACTCGTCGAGCAGATCGAGATTGCCTTCGGCGAAATTCACCACGAAGTTCAGCGGGTTCTTCGTCTCGTGCGCAACACCCGCAGTGAGCGTGCCGAGCGCTGCGAGTCTGGACTGATCTATGGTCGCCTCACACATGGCGATATTCGCCTGGTTCAGCTCGCGTTCGGTGATGAGACTCGATTCGAGTGCGTCCAGTAGGTAGTTGTAGGCCTCGACCAACCGGCCGAACTCGTCGTCGCTGTCGACTTGGACGGCATGCCTATCCGCGAACCCCGCCACCGAGTCGGTGCCCGCACACTCGGCGATTTCGCGCTGAGCGTCGACGAACAGGCTCGTCAGGCGCCGCAAGCGGTGTTTGACGATGCGACTGACCAACAGGTAGTTGACCAAGGCGACAGCGACCGCCGAGGCCACGCTGTCCAGGAAGTAGCTCGGATGCAGAAATTCTTCGGACGGCACGCCCCACCACCTGGCGAGCGCGAACGGGAGCAGACCGCCGACCACCAACCCCGCTCCGGACATCACAGCGACGATGTTCACGAAGGTATTCCTCGTCGGCCACTGCGAGGGGAACCTCCGCGTTCCCGCGCCCGTCGGCGCGATGCCTTTGATTGCTAGCACCGTTCGAACCTTTCCCGATCCGACGGCGCCCCGTCGGCGACACTGCTGGAGCTATCATCAAGATACTCAGCGCATATCACAATCGCTTCTCGACAATGCGACGTCCGGAGCAGCTCACCCGCGCGGCACCTATGAGATTGCTACTTTCGCCTCAGGGTTCCCTCAGCCTCGGCCGACGCTCTGCCCATCGTCCGAAGTGTGCGGACCTGCGGCTAGACGTCCCAGGCGGTTGCCGCAAAGGAGGTCGCCGTGATCGCCCATCGTGGACTGGCCGGTCCGGCACCTGTGATTTCACACCGATGACCGAAGTGTTGTCCAGATGACACTTCGTCGAGAAATGACACGGATCGGAGTGCCCGCTTTGGACGGCCGACGCGACGATCGCCCTTGTCGAAACGTTCCGGTTTCGGCCACAAGGCGCGCTGGTGTCGTTCTCCAAGTCCGCCGTTCCACCCATTCAGGCTGGACCACTTCCGGTCCTCATCAGGGAAAGATCGTGTTGACCCGACCCTGACGGCATGCGGCCACGCGTCATACTGGCCATGCCTGGGCTGTTCCCGGTAGGCGATCGCCGTCGCCCTCGACATTCGCACGAAGTGGGCAAGGTCGGCCGCAGCCAACGTCACTACATCGTCCACAATCGTGACGATGTTCCTGTAGCCGACGCTCTGACGGATCCGACCCTAAAGTTTCATCGCGCCTCAGCGAGCCGAGGCTCACTACCCATTCGTGAGCTCGAGCCACCACGCCGAACACCAGGATTCGGCAGTTCGTGGAGCGCCACGGCGCCCGCGGAGTGGGCCTGCGAGTGCCTACACATCGTCGTGATGCACGCCGGCCTTCATCACGTTGCCCCGTTCCCCGGCGAGGGACGGTCAGCCCAGGTACGCGATGATGGGGAAGCTGAAGCTCAGGCTGCCGTTCTCCATGAGATGGAACATCGTCTGGATGTAGTCGGGCGATTGGGGCATGTAATCGCGGGCGGTGGCGCCGGAAATGTAGGGGTTGTTCTCCTGTAGCCGGCTGACGTTGGCCCACAGGTAATCTTGAATCTCTTCGAGAGAGTCGAGGCCGGCAACGTCGGAGAAGACCTCGTAGATCGAGTCGGGGTCGTCGCCGTCTTCGATCAGTTCTTCGACCAGTGCGTCGAAGGTGTCCTCGTCGACGGTGAACACGTTGGGCTCGCTGGCGGACTTCGACGGAAGATACCCTTCGAGAGCGGCGATCGCGAGCTGGGTCTCCTTGAGCGCTTCTTGAGCGTCGGGTACATATCCCAAGTCATACGAGGCGATTTCGGTGTAGGGATTGAAGATGTACACCTCGGCCCAGCGGGTGTGACCGTCGACGATGTACGTGCCGAAATCCGACGTCACGATGGGCGAACCGGGGTTGATCAGTCCACCGTCGAGGACCACTTCGAGGAAGTCGGAGTTCTGCAGTGGATAGCTGATCGCACTCGATACCGAGATCTCGTTCTGCGACGAGGTCAACGACCCCACGTTCGGTGTCATCGCCGTGACCTCGATAGCGGCGTTGGGGATTCCCCGGTCGGTACCGCCGTACGCGATGAGGTCATAGAGCGCGGTGTTGCAGGGCTCGTCGACGCAGACCTCCCCCGAGGACGACGTTGCCAGCAACGTCGAGAGCAGGTCGACGAAGCCGGTTTCCTCCTCGTTGTAGGCGGCCATCAGAATCTGCGCCAGCTGGTCGACGGCCACCATGTCAGGCAGCGGGACCTCCGAGGTCGTCATGCGCGTGATGTTCTCGGCGCTGTTCAACAGGTTCCGGGTGATGCCGGATTGCCCGCCGTAGCGCCACCAGCTGTCCACATAGGCGGCGACTTCTTCCTCCGTGCCCGCGCGGCCCAGCACGACCCAGTAGGCCTCTTGAACCTTGACCTCGCGGTATTCGCCGCTGGTGACGAACTGAAGCGCCACCCACAGCCGAGGAGCGCCGCCCTGCAGTTGCTGCACGTAGGTGGGTAGAACACTCTCGTCGACGTTATCGCCCAACACGCTTCGGTACATGTTGTACACGAAGTCTGTGGCCGTATCGCCGCTGTCCTCGTAGTACTCGGTGGTGCGCATTATCGAGGTAACCACCAGCGGCTCCGGCAGGCCGACCCTGAGCAGGAACGTCTTCCACGCCAGCTCCGGCGCCGAGGGATCACGGCCCAGCAGTTCGTTGTAGTAGCTCTGCACCTGACCCTGGCGGAATTCCCTGGAGTTGTAGAGCCTGTTGACAACCCACCCCGTCCCGCCAATATTCAGCAGGGTGGTGTCGAAGGCGAGTTCGGAGTCGCTGGGATCGCGGCGCAACATCTCCCGGTAGAGCCCGGTGACGATGTCGTCATCCTCGTCTCCCACTGTCGCGTCGGCCGATGCGGTCGGGGCAGTCTCGACCTCACGGGTCGCTCCCGCAACTGTGGCCGCCAACGCCACGGGGTCCACCGGTGTCGCCGGATCAAGTGTCGTTCCGGCTGAGTCGCCGGTGGGAGCTTCGTCCTCGTCCGCGGCAACGCCGACTGATTCGGGGTCAGTACCGATACCGGCTTCGGTGGTATCGCTGGCCGGGACAGACTCCTCGATCTCGGAGTCGGCAGACTCGATCAGCTCATCTCCGCCTGAAGCCGTCTCGGCATCCACAGTCTCGGAGGCGAACTCATCATCATCGCCCGGGTCCGCCTCGTCGGTGTCGATATCACCGACGCTGTCTTCGTCTTCGGCGTCGCCATCGGTGTCCGAGTCGTTCGTCGTCGAGTCGGCGGCCTCCGATGACGGCGCTTCGTCACCATCGCGGGGGGATGTCGATGACTCCGGTCCCGACGACGACTCCGCCGACGACTCCGCCGATCGAGGGGACCTGTCGGTGTCCGCCGCTGCCACGGCCGCCTGCGACACTGCCATGCCCACACCCAGTGCCACCGCCAACGATCCGACATGGCCGATGTACTTGGCATAACGCGTCACCGACAGCCTCCGGCCGGTCATCGTCGCGTCGCTACGTCGGGTCAGGGCCGCTGGGCACGGCTGTACACCCTCCCACGAAATCTCGCCACACGCATCGGGTCCGGAACTCATCGAGTCAGCACTCCGGCTACCATCAGCGCCCATCGCGAGCTCCCCTTGCCTCGGTCCATCCACACCGGGATACGGTTCTTGTCAGGAGTATTCAGGGTTCAGCCAGCTCTGCTTCTGGGCACGCGCAGTGTTCTCCCAGGGTTCACTTTCGACGACTTTCCTGCCACGGTTACGCCACCAAACCCAACCCCTGCGTGACGACCGACGTCGACGTAATCGAGGTCACCACCACCGAGAGCTGACCGCCAACAAACACCCCTTTACTCCAACCTGACCGAAACTGTCACCAGATCGTGCAGCACACCCCTGCAGCCGCGACCGTCGACTGGGACACCCTGTGACGGCACTGCTTCCAGACTCACCCTCGGCTGCCGCCGACCTCGCCGACATGGTTGTCGGGGATCGAAGGGTCAGCCGGTCAACACCTGTTGCGGATCGTGCCCAAGGTAGGCAGATGTCGCCCGTCCGGAGCTTGGGGTGTGAAGTCACAAGGCACGTCTATTTCGGCGCCGCAGAGAACTTTCCGGGGAAGGCGACGTCGTCTCGGGCGATGTCGCCGGGAAAGCACGGGGACATCGCGTTGACGGTCGGTGGGTACCCCGGCGGGTTGGCGGCCACGATCTGCAGGCGGTATCCATCCGGTGCATAGCCGAATTGGTTCGGCCTTCTGAAGCCGTCCCGTTCGACGACGTACCAACCCCAGCTGCGCCAGATGTCGCCGGTTTCGGCGATGAGCGCGGCGCTGTCGACGGGTTCGGGTGCGATGAGTTCGCCGGCCGTGGTGAAGTACGTGGGTGACTCCCCAGGGCCGGTGAAGTCGTCGTCACACGAGATGTTGTGACCGGTCATCGGATAGCGCCCGCTGTCGTAGACCGTTCCCGGTGGCAGCGCATCGATGGTTTTCTGCAGGTACTCCGCGATCGTGTCCTGGGCTTGCTGTTGGCTCTGCGGGACGACATCGTGCGGTTCCCAACCCTCGGGCGGTGGGGGCAGCTCGGTCATCGGTGGTCCTCCAATATCGGTGGCGCCCGAGGGGGTAGGTGGGCCGAGCCGGTCGTCGTTGCCGCAGCCGGCGAGCAGCACAGCGCAAGCCAGTAGGACAGCGATCGCGCCGGGAGGCGCACAGAACCGAGCGTTGGTCATGGGCTGGTGACTCTTCCCTCCGGTGTGACGATCTGCAGCGGTGGCTGTCCGGCGATGAGCGCGCCGAGGTTGGCCAGGCCCGGGTTGCCGGCATCCCAGTAGCTGCTGTGGGCGGCGACGTCACCGATCATGCCGGTCGGGTCCCAGCTCGGTCCCGGATCTGCCCAAAGGCGTGTCGCGCCGTAGTTGATCCCGAACGGGTCGTCACCCAGGCTGGTGTCGGTGGCCCAGCTGATGATGTCGTTGCGCGCGGTCATCGAATACACCTGAGATCCCGTGCCGAGGTTGAGTTCGCTGGCATGCTCGACCAGCATGCCGGGGCTGCCGACCGCGATGACGTTGTCCGCGGCCAGATCGTTTCCGCCGGTGGCTGCGCCGCCGACCACCGTTGATCCGTAGCTGTGTCCCACGACGGTGTCGATGGCCGGTGGGCCGACATGGGAGGCGTGCATGCCGTCGAGGAACTGGTCCAGCGAGGTGCCGCCGACCTCCGCGCGTCCAGGGAACGCGGCTTCGCCGAGGTTCATCGGCCGGTCGTAACCCATCCACGTCGTGACGGCAAGCTTGCCTTCCAGGCTGCTATCGGCTTCGAGCGCTGCGCCGTACATGCTCAGCGACTTGTCGAAGGAGCCTTCGAATCGGGTGAGGTCCTGGCCGGTCCCGGGCACCAGGATCGCGTTGCGGGTCGTGGTGTCGGGGTCGCCGAGTGACACCGCTGCCCTGCCCTGATCGTCGAGATAACCCAGTAGCCTCGGGATGTCGTGTGCGTTCGGATTGTTCGGGTCGACACTCAGGGTGTTCTGCACGGCTCGGTAGCCGTCCAGTTCGTGCCGTGCGGCGCTCAGTCGGGGGCCCAGCGCGGCCAGTTCGCTGCCGGTGGTGCTGCTGGTGTCGCCCATGTAGACATCGCGGGCCAGCTCGTCGAAGCGCTGCTGCATGCGGTCGACGTCGGCCTGGGTGGTCTCGATCAGTTCGTGGAGATGCCGCTGGTTGTAGAGGTCCTTGTCGTCGAACGGCATCCCGGGGTGGTTGCCGACGAACGGGTCGTGCTCGTAGAGGAAATCCTTCTGGGCCTCGGTCAGATCTTCCCACATGTCGTGGAACTCATCGGGGTCCTGCGGGATCGGCTCGGAGAGGATGTCCTGCAGGACTGGATCGTTGGTGTGCGGGCCTTCGGGGATGGGTGCGGCGCCGGTGGCCATCGCAATCGCGTTTGCGAGTTCTGTGTCGATGCCGGCGGCCTCGGCCAGAATCGCTGTCAATCGGGCCTGCAGCTCCTGGCGGGTCGCCTCGGCGGCGAGCATCTCGATCATGTCGGCCTCCAACGCCGGGCCTGGCAGCACCTGGTTGCCGATGGGGTCGATCTCGAAACCGGCATTGGCGGCGTCGAACCGCAGGTGCGCCAGGTGCGATTTGACCGTCTCGATGTCGTCGGCGGCCTTGCCGGCCGCTTGCGCAACGGCCAGAGCCTCGTTGCCGTGGGCATCGAGATCCTTGCGGGTCTGTCCGATGGCGCCTTCGGCCGTCTCGGCGGCTTCGCCGCCCCACGTTCCGAACGCCGGCAGCTCGGCGATGCCGTCGGCGGCCTCGAACGCCGCCTCCGCACGGCTGCGGGCAGCGTTGAACACCTCGCGGACGTCCCCGGCGTCCCACCGGTCGATGTCTTCAACCGAGACCGTCACCCGTTCGACCGGCTACACGTCGATGTCCGGCGGGAGCTGACTACCGGCCGTGTCGAGGTCGGCCGCATTGTCTGAATCGGAGCCGACGTAGGCCCAAGCGCCACCCCGCAAGCCGGTGCTGTGATCGACCATCCGGCCGAACAACGCGGTGCTGTCGGCCTGCCACTTCGTCACCGTGGCACTCAAAGCCGCCGCCGACGCAGCAGGAACACCCCGCTGAGCACCATCGATGCGACCGTCGGCGGTAGCATGCGCGACCCGCACAGCATCAGCGTGCGCATCAACGGTCGCAGCAGACAAACTCAGACCCTCCGGAACCACACGGACGCTCTTCGCCACAAGCCCTCCCCGCTTCGCACGACGAAACACCCCTTTCAGAACGGTACCGCCGTTTCGTCGCATACCGGCACACCAATGTGTCAGACGGCACGAACTGAACCACCGATCCTCGAGCTCGTCGTAGAAGGTGCGCGCCCACAGACGCGGGTCCTCGATCAGCCCGGCGGTGACGTAGTCGACGCACGGATGGAGCGGGTCCGGACCCGGACGGGCCGGCGCCCCGGGTCAGCCATCACCAGCCAGGCACTCGGAGACCGTCTTACGGCCGAAGCCGGTGTGGCGGGCGATCGCCGAGACCGCCCGACCACGATTGTGTACGCGATGTACTTCCACATCGTTTTCCCGGGTGAGCATGAGCAGGCGGGCGTCCCTCGGGCAGCGCTGCAGGCGTCAGACACCAGCAGACATCGAAGGAGGCCCGACCTTCTCGGCGGAGCCACACCGGTGGGGAATTTCGATGAGTGCCAGCAGGAGTTTCAGCGCGCGCGGCCAACGCACGCTCCGGGTCTGTCGACAGCATCCTCCAGGGCATGTCGTTGCTCGCACAACCGGCCAGTGACTAATCGGTCGCTGTCGAAGAGTGTTCCTGGCCCAATAGTTACACCCCGGGTCCTTCGAGCTCGCCCACGACAGCCGAATAGCGCCCGGTCATGACCAAGGGCAACGCCTCGCCCGTTCCGCGCACTTCGGGCCCTTTGCCGGCGGATCAATCGATGTCGCTGGCTTCCAGTGGCACACCGTGGGTGCGGCGCGCGGTGCCGATCACCGGGCTGATCCGGGCATAGTTCAACGAGACACGAAGCCGCTCATGCGGAATAGCCCGCAGGAGTACCAGTGGACGGCGAACGTCTTGGTGGTGGATGACGCACTCGATGAGTGCCACCCGGCTGCCGTAGAGCGCATCCGCACATGAGGGCTCGATACCGCGGCGCATCAATGCGACGAGACGCTCGGGCGTCTGATCGGCGACGTTCTGCAATACTCTCGCGTTGAGGCGGGCGCGCAGGCGCGATAGCTGCCTCGATTCTCGGGAACGAGCATGCATACGGCGCCGCGCCTCTGGAACGGGCCCATCCCTCCCGGCGGTTCAGGTCGCACTAGTCGTCGAGGGAATCACGGCGCACCACCACCAGGTACTTGGCTGTGAACGCCACGATCGGGTCGTGATCCTCGCTGAGCTCCGTCAGGACTCGAAGTGCCTGGGAACCGGGGATCTCTGCGAGCGCCTGGGTTGGTCGCCCTCGCGCGTCGAGGGTCGTCTCCTCCGCGCGAAGCTGGTCACTCATGGTGGCCGCGATCTGGCCACTCATGTTGTGCCGACCCGCGAGGTCGCCTAGCGCCGCTGCGGATTCGACGTCTCGGGAACCCTGCACGATCGTGTCGAGTAACTCCGGAATGACACACGCTAACCGCTGATACCGGGCGGACGTTCCGCTGCGCGCGGTCCCATCCGGCTGAGCTGCAGCTGCTTGCGTGGCGAGGGCTGGCCGTTCTCGACGTAGTGGGCCAGATCGGCCAGCAGCTGACGGCCCGTGCGGCTCAGCTGCACCCACAACACCGGGACCGCCGCACGGCCCAGCAGACCCCGGGTAGCCAGTTCGGCGTCAAAACTGACCCGCGAGCGGTTGCCGTCCACCGGTGACACCGTCCACCGATTGCGCGCTTCGGTCACAAACGACGGCCCGGTGGCCTCGTATGTCAGAGTGCGGTTGCCATCGTCGTAGGCCACGATCGTTTCCGATACTTCCGGAAGTATCGGGATACCCGTATGGCAGACGCGACCGTCTACCGGTGCTGCAAGTTCTGTGGAGGTCTTCGATGTCGGCGCTGACCAACTGATCGCGGTGGCCCACTGCCCGATACGGTCGAACTGAGGCCCGATCACGTCCCATACGACGTCAGCGGGTGCTTGGATGGTGGCGTGTTTCGATATCTTCATGGGGACACCATGGTGTCGTGCGGGGTGGCCAGTCGATTCCCTATCGGGGAATGGACCCGGCGTGCCGATGCTGTCAGATTGTTGGTATGACCGCGGCCGCCCCGTCGAGCCCTTTCGGCATTCTGCTGCGCCGTTGGCGGGCGCAGCGCAACATCAGCCAACTTGCTCTGGCCACCGAGGTCGGTTCGACTTCGCGGCATCTGTCGTTTCTCGAGACGGGACGCTCAAGGCCGACCGTGCAGATGGTGCTACGTCTCTGCGAGGCGCTCAACGTTCCACTGCGGGAACGAAATCGGTTTTTGGCCTCCGCGGGACTGCCCAGCGTCTACACCGAGCAGCCGCTGGAAGATCCCGATCTTGCGCCATATCGCTCGGTGGTTCAGCAGCTGCTGACCGCGCACATGCCCTACCCGGCGTTCGCACTGGACGTGCAGTGGAACGTCCTGTTCGCCAACGCGGCAACATCGAGGATGTTCGGGGGCGAGATAGCCGACTCCAACCTCGCGCACCGCTTCTTTGCCGACCCGGAGGCTGCGGCCGCGGTCTTTGTGAATTGGCCCGATGTCGCGTGGGCCGCGAAGGAGCGGCTGCGCCATCAATTGGCCGAGCGTCCCTTCGATTCGACACTGCGCGAGCTCGCAACCATGGCCGAGCGGGCCACCGCCGGACTGCCGCGGCCCACACCATCCCCGCAGCAACTGGTCATTTGCCCATGGTTCATCGTCGAAGGACAGGTCATCCGGACTCTTGGGATGGCCGCCCGTTTCGACACCGCCTCCGCGGTGACGCTCGACGAGCTCCGCGTCGAACTCTTCTATCCGCTGGACAGCGACGCCGAGATCTTCTTTCGAGATCAGTAGTCGGCACCCGCGGCGCCATGGTTCGGGCAGGGTCAAGTCGACGTGCGCGCCACCGGATTGCTGGTCGACCGCCTCGACGCGGGTCGTCAGCTACCCGTAAGCGGGACATGTTTGTCGAAAGCGATCAGGTCCTGCTGGCCGTCATCGCATTGGCCGCGCCCCGCCAGCTCTTCGCGCCCGGGGCCATTGTGCTGCACGCAATGACTTGGGCATACCAGCGGCGAAGGACGCGTGCTGATAGTTGTCCGTTCTCATCGAAACTGAGGCAGGCGATACAGCCCGTGACCTGCATTGCCTCTGTACGGCTGCGTACCAGGCGTTCGCGACGCATTCCGCCTCAAGCTCGTCAGCGGTCCTTACCATCCATCACGGGGCCAGACGATTCACGAGCCACACCCCACCAGGACGGCGACACCGATCCTGCCAGCCAGCATCGGGCCAGCCATGCAAATACTGACAGACGGTTCAAGGTTCGTTGAGAACCGGAGTGCCGCGTCCGTCATGACACGTCCTGAGACACAAGACAACAGCATGACAACGCCGCTGAGAATACGACACGCGCGCTGAGACCCTACAACAAGTGTTGCTTGTTGAATCTCGAGATGCGTGTCAATCTCGCAACGCCATGACCTGCGGCGATCGCTACTGTCTCACTCCGTGTCATGGGTTCTTTGTCTCATCTGCGTGTCATTTTTCGAGGCTGCCGACGATGCTCGGGTGACAATGTCGTGGTGTCAGAGTTGGTGGTTGCGGCGGTTCAGCCGCGCGTCGTCGATGGTGACGTCGATGCGAACATCGCCTCGCACGTGGAGTCCATCCTGGGGGCCCAGGCCCGGTTGGTGGTGTTCCCCGAGTTGTCGCTGACCGGCTATCAGCTCAATTCCGCACTCGTCGACATCGATGGAGCCCGCCTGCACGCCCTCGTCAGAGCCTGCGGGGAAACGGGTTCAGTGGCCCTGCTCGGAGCACCGGTAGAGGCCGCGGGTAGCCGATTCATCGCAATGGTGCGCATCGACGGTAGCGGCGCGGCGGTCGCCTACTGCAAGACATTCCTCAGCGGCGACGAACACGAGTCATTCCGCCCCGGTGGCGGGCCGCGCGTCATCGACGTGGATGGCTGGCGTGTCGGCATCGGGATCTGCCGAGATACCGGGATCGCAGAACACGTGCATCGCACGGCTGCACTCGAGATCGATGTCTATGCATGTGGCGTGCTCCACCATGAGACAGAACTGGCTGAGCAGCAGCGCAGGGGACGCAGTATCGCCACGGTGTGTCACGCCCCGGTGGTGATGGCCAGCTTCGCCGGCCCCACCGGTGGCGGATATTCCAGAACCGCAGGCCGCTCCGCGATCTGGTCTGAAGACGCAACCATCCTGGCGGAAGCCGATAGCCGCCCCAGCAGCATTGCTCGCACCAGGTTGAGGCGACCATCATCGACGGGCGCTGGCCAGCCAGGCGCCTAGCCCGGTTTGCCGAACTCTCGGCCGCCACCTTCGTCTGGTTCCCCGCCAGGGCCGCAGATGTCGCCGTCGTTCGGATGTCGCGGCAGGATCGCCGGTGCCAACGGCTGGTACACCGTGGCTGTGTCTGACGCTGATGTTGCTTTCCGCCGGTTCAGCTGTCTCGGGGCTGCTCGATACGTTGCATCCGCCGTGTCAGGGGGCGCTGGGCGAGCGGCGTCGCTAGCAGTGGTTTGAGCCAGCGCGCCGCCGCAACCCATCTCGGAACATCGACATGGCGTTTGCGGTGTTCGATCGCGGCGACGAGGCGTGCCGCGCATGTTTCGGCCGTGACAGGGCGTCGCATCGGCGGCGGTAGTGCCTTGAGCAACGTGGTGAATTCTGGAGATGCCGAGCTGGTGTGGCGCAGCATCGGGGTGTCGACCAGGGCCATGTGGGCTGAGCCCACATCCACGCCATAGTGGGCCAGTTCCATTCTCAGCACCGTCGCGAACTGCTCGATGCCGGCCTTGCTGGCGGCGTAGGACGCCATGCCTGGCATCGCGGTGTAGGACGACACCGAGGCCACCACCAAGACGTAGCCGCGCTGATCGATGATCGATGGCAGGGCCACGCGGACGGTGTTGAACGCGCCGATCACGTTGGTCTGGATGACCTGGGCGAAGTCGTCGGGGTCAACGGCCTGGACGGGCGCCCACTGCTCGATGCCCGCATTGGCCACCACGACGTCGATCGCGCCGAAGCGGGCCACCGCCGTGTCGGCCGCTTCGTGCATCGCATCAAAATCGTTGACATCACAAGTAATCGGGACAACATCGTAGTCACCGAGCTCAGCCACGAACTCCGTGAGTGCGTGCTCGTCGACGTCGGCGAGCACCAGGCGCGCACCACGCTGGTGCAGGAGCCGCGCCATGCTCGCTCCGATTCCGCGAGCGGCTCCGGTGATCATCACCGATTTCCCGTCAAGCATTGGTGCCCCTGCGCAATGGATCAGTCAACGGAGCCAGCCGCCGGGTTGGGAGGCGGCCCGCCGCCGGGCGATGGCTCTGGCTCACAAACCGTGATTATCGCGTGCGGCACCCGATGGATACCTTCAGCCGCGCCCAAGATGGCCTTGTCGTCTCACATCTAGAGCAGGTGCGCGGCTCAGGTCCTGTCTCACATGGTTGATGGCAATGGCGTGTAAGCGCCCTCTCGACTTCTACTACCTCTCGTCGTAGCGTTGGGTGATGCGAGGGGTCTGCTGCACGATCCCATTTCAACCGCCAGGCGTGTGTCACTCCACATAGCGGAGCGTCGGTAAGAGGTCGTCGATCACCGATAACACCCGAATACGTCAGCTGATCGGGCTGGGATGGCCGCTGATGGGCGGGCGCCAATCATCAGCCCCGCACCGTGCTGTCTCGACCATCCGCGGACACGTGATCGACCTAGCAGGCAATGGGTGATTGGGCTACAAGCTGCCAGCTTCGATCGCCGCGACTCGTTCTGCGGCTTCAGGTCCGCAGATCGTCTGTAGGTTGACTGGGCCGGCGGCTAGCAGTTCGTTGACGCGGCGATCGAGTTCTCCCGATGCGACGTGGGCGTACAGGTCGGCTCCGGGGCATGCTGTGGCAGCGAAATCCCGGTGTCCATAGACGATGCTGGGGCTGATCGGGAAGGTGGAGGCGGCCCAAGCGAAGGCCATGGCCGCGCCGTGGAGTTGTTCTGGTGTGACGGCTTCTTCGTCGAAGTTGCCTTCGCAGAGGACAAGGAAGTGGCCGGTTGGGTCGTACTCGGTGGCGGTGTCCCCGACGAGTCCCGGATCGCGGAGTTCGTAGATGTTGCCGTTGCGGTCGACGCCTACGTGGTAGGCGATGTCGATCCAGCCTCGTTCGTTCTGGTGGAGCTGTTGGTGCTGGCGCAGTCGGGCCGGTGCGTTGCGGTTGTCACCGAGGGCTGAGCCTGTGTGGTGGATTGTCATCTGGGTGAGGGTGTGTGGCACCCCGCCGGGCCGGGCGGGCAGTGCACCCCATCCAGAACGACAGATGATGGGCTGCGAGGCCGCTGGGGCGGGTGGTGGCGTCTCGACAGGTGGGGCGACCGGGGCAGCGATTGACGGCGTCACCGTCGGGGGAGGCGGATTTTGCGGCGGTGCCGAGTTCGCCACCTGCGTCGGTTTCGAGCAAGCTCCGAGCGCGGCCGCTAGCCCTGCCGTGCCGGCGAAGGCCAATAGCCGTCGACGGTTCACAGCGCCGTCGACGGCGCTGTCGGTGCCGTCTGCCCCCGCGTCTGCATGTCAACGACGATACGACTGTTGCCGCCGGTGCACGGTGTCTTCCTCCAGCAGCAGTGCGACACATTCGCTTGGCGGCAAGATCGCCGCAGGCCAACCGGCCCGCGGCACCCCTTCGGGGCCGGACACCCGCGGCTGGCCGAAGCGGTCGTGCGCGTCGGGCATGCTGGTTAAGATTCGGCCATGCCCATTGCTGAAGGGGCGGTCTTTGCCGGATACACCATTCAGCGCTTACTGGGCAGCGGGGGGATGGGCGAGGTCTATCTTGTGCAGCACCCTCGGCTGCCCCGCCGGGAGGCGCTCAAGATCCTCCCGGCCAGCGTGAGCGCTGACCCGGACTACCGCCAACGGTTCGCCCGCGAGGCCGACATCGCCGCCTCGCTGTGGCATCCGCACATCGTCGCCGTCCACGATCGTGGCGAGGACGACGGGCAACTGTGGATCGCGATGGACTACGTCGAGGGCACCGACGCGGCGCAATTGATGCGCAACCGCTACCCGCACGGGATGCCCCCGAGCGATGTCATCGAGATCGTCACCGCGATCGCGGACGCCCTGGACTACGCCCACGAGAGTTTTCTGCTGCACCGCGACGTCAAACCGGCGAACATTCTGTTGGGCGAACAACGCCACGGGGAGCGGCGCATCGTTCTCGCTGATTTCGGGATCGCCCGCGGTGTCGATGACAGCAACGGGTTGACTGCGACCAACATGACGGTCGGGTCGGTGGCCTACGCAGCGCCCGAGCAGCTCACCGGCCGGGCACTGGACGGGCGCGCTGACCAGTACGCGCTGGCCGCGACCGCGTTCCACCTGCTCACCGGCACGGTGCCGTTCGGTGATTCCAATCCGGCCGTGGTTATCGGCAACCACTTGTCCTCACCGCCGCCGACGCTGAGTCGACTGCGTGGCGACCTAGGGCAGATGGACTCGGCGCTGGCCACCGCGATGGCCAAGGAGCCTCACCAACGGTTTCAAACGTGCCGCGAGTTCGCCGAGGCGCTCGGCCGCCCACCCACCAGCGGTAGCGGCTCGGTGGTTGGTTCCTATGATCCGACGCAATTGGCGCCGCGTACCGCCCCCGTCTTCGCTGATCGGCCGACCCCGCCGCCAGCGCCTGCCTCGACACCGCCGGGGCCAAGGAGCGATGCCCGACGGATGGCACTGATCGGCGGTGCGATCGCCACCGTACTGGTGGTCGTTGGACTCGTCGCGTTTCTGGGCGCCCGGCTCGGGCAGTCACCAGCAGAGCCTCCCGCCGCATCACCGTCGCCCTCGCTGACCCGTCCCGTCTGGCCGGAGACGATGTCACCGCCGCGCACGGTCACACGCACTGCACCGCCGGTCACTGTGACCCAACCCAACAGCCCACCCCCTGCTGTTTCGCCAGCCCCGCTGCCACCTCGCGCACCGGCCCCGGTGCCTCGTGCAGGATCCGGTGACCTCGGACTTGCCCAACCCATGAGCAGACCGAGCTGCAACGGCCAGGGCATCGTCATCCTCGGATCGGTGACCACCCCAGGCCAATACGAGGCCGGGGTCCAGCGTCTGCTGGCCGTATACCCCGGCGCCTTATATCTGCGCACCGACCAGACTTGCCCGTCACTGCGGGCAGCGACCGAGGCAGGGAACCCGATCTATGCGGTCTACCGGCCAGCCGGAACCACCCAAGCCGAGGTTTGTTCTGCCGTGCGGTCGGCGGGTGGCGACGCCTACGGCAAGTGGCTGGACTACACCACCAACCCCAGTTTCAAGATCCCGTGCTGACCCGTTGCCCTTCCTGGGCCAGGAACCCTCGTGGCTGTCACCTCGCCGGCCGCCAGCTCCTCAGCGCGGCGGTGTTGGCGGCGCTGCTGGTCTCCTGTTCGTCGGCCCCCGGTCCCGCCTCGGACCCGGAGGTCGATGAAGTCGAGCACCTGGTGGGTGGGCTGACCGTGGTGGAGGGGCCCAGCGGTGTCCGTGATGGCGCCCCTGCACCGCGCCGTCAAGCGGGTTTCAGCGACGGCGGCGCGGTCGATGCGCTGGTGCTGGCCGCCGTCGATGACGTCGAAATGTTCTGGCAGCAGGCGTACCCCGAAACGTTTGGCGACCCGTTCGAGCCGGTCGACGAACTGGTGTCCTATGACTCGCTCGACCCGTACAGTCCCGAGGTTTGCGGACACGACACCTACGACCTGCCCAATGCCATGTGGTGTTCACCGGCGTTCTCCGACGATGAGTTCATCGCGTGGGATCGCGGATTCCTCGTCCCGACGGGACAGCAGTATTTCGGGGACGCATCGATCGCCGCGCTGATCGCTCACGAATACGGCCACGCCGTCCAGCACCACGCAGGTACGGTCAATCGGTTCACCGACACCATCGTCAAAGAACAACAGGCCGATTGCTTCGCCGGCGCCTACAGCCGCTGGGTCGCCGAAGGCAACTCTCCGCGCTTCGCCCTCAGCACCGGTGAGGGCCTCAACCGGGTACTGGCTGGGGCGATCAGCCTGGCTGATCCGGTCTGGTCCGAACACGAAGCAGAGATGGTTGAGGAGGGCCACGGCACCGCGCTGGACCGCACCCGCGCATTTCAACAGGGCTTCGTCGACGGCACCCCCGCCTGCGCTGCCATCGATCTCGCGGCGATCGAGCGAGAGCGCGGCGACCTGCCGCTGCTGCTGCAACGAGACTCATACGGCGACGTCCAGAGCGGCGAGCTCCCACTCGACGAGTCCACCCTGTCGATCCTCATGGAGCTACTCGACCAGATCTACGCGCCGCAAAGCCCGCCCGGGCTGTCCTTCGACACCCACTCCTGCCCCGACGATGCGGCCAGCCCGCCGGCCTCGTACTGCCGGGCGACCAACACGATCGTGGTCGACCTGCCGAGCCTGCAGGCGATGTCGGTACCGGCCGGAACCTCGGACTACGCCCTGCCCCAGGGCGACAACACCGGGCTCTCTGCAGTGACGTCGCGCTACACGCTGTCGATGCAGCACGCCCGCGGCGAGCCACTCGATGCCGTGAGCACTGCACTGCGCACGGCATGCCTGACCGGAGTCGCGCAGGCCGCGATGGCCGACCCGATCGATCTGCCTAGCGGCAACAGCCTGCAACTGGCCGCCGGTGATATCGACGAGGCGGTCGGCGGGCTGCTCACCAACGGCCTGGTCGCCGCCACGGTCGACGGGTTGACCGTGCCCGCCGGTTTCACCCGCATCGAAGCCTTCCGCGCCGGGCTCGCAGGCTCCGAGCCGGACTGCTATCAGCAATTCTGACCAGCGGCTGTCTTCGCGGTGATCATCGGCTGACCGCCAACTTGTGGTCTACTGGCAAACGGGGACAGGGCACCGAGGGGGGATCGGGGTGGCGGCGTCATCGAGTCGGCCAACAGCCGGCGCACGGTTCGGCAAATACGAGCTCATTACGCTGCTCGGCCGAGGCGGCATGGGCGAGGTGTACCAGGCGCGCGACACCGAGAAGGGTCGTGTCGTCGCGGTCAAGATCCTGCTCGAGCAGTACGCCCAGGACCCCGAGTACCGCAGCCGGTTCACCCGCGAAGCCAACGCCGCAGCCGGCCTGCAGGAACCCCATGTCGTGCCGATCCATGACTGGGGTGAAATCGACGGCAACCTGTTCATCGACATGCGCCTGGTCCAGGGCACCGATCTACGCAGCCTGACCGCCAACGGCCCCCTCGACCTCCACCGCGCGGTGTACATCATCGGCCAAGTCGCCTCCGCCCTGGACGCCGCTCACGCCGCAGGACTAATCCACCGCGACATCAAACCCGAGAACATCGTGGTCTCCGGAGACGACTTCGCCCACCTTCTGGACTTCGGCATCGCTGAGAAAGCCGGGGAGACCCACCTCACCCAAGCCGGCATGACCATCGGCTCCTGGGCCTACATGGCCCCCGAACGCCTCAGCGGACACCCCGCCACCAAAGCTGTCGACATCTACTCACTGGCATGCGTGCTCTATGAGACCCTCACCGGCACCAGGCCGTTCGCCGTCGACAGCATGCAACAAGTCGTCAACGCCCACCTCTACAGCCGCCCGCCACACGCCAGTGCCACCAACCCCCGCGTGCCGCCGGCCCTGGATGCGGTGATCGAGCGAGGCATGGCCAAAGAACCTGACGACCGCTACGGCAGCGCTGGCGCGCTTGCCCGCGCCGCCCACCGCGCTTTGAGTACACCCGCAGTCGACGACCGCAACGCCACCCTGGCTGCCTCCCACGTCAACGCCCCGACCTTTCAACAACACCAACCCACACCGTGGCCACCACCAACGCCGCCCACTCCAACGCCGGCCACCCCATCACCGCCCCCACCGACACCGTCGGGAAAGGGCATCAACAGGCCGCTGGTGATCGGCATCTCGGTTTGCGCCGCCCTCGTCCTTGTTGCCTGCAGTGTCATCATCGGTTTGTTGGCAGGCCAGAACAGCGGCAGTGACACCGACACCAGCGCCCAGAACCCGGCGCTGACCCGGCTGCCGATACCCGAACGGCCGTCAGTGCCCACCGGGCAGCAGCCATCACCCGAGGCGCCGCAGCCCCGGCCCACCCGTCCACTCACCCCGCCACCGGCCGTCACCGGCCTTGATGGACTCGGGCAGCGCTGCGACGGCGGTTTCGAAGTCAGCAGGAACCTCGGCCGCGGAAGCCGGGCCGTCCGGGGAAGCACCGAAACCAGCTGTCGCTTCGTCGACAACGTCCTGACCTCCTACTGGGATGCCGGCGGACCCAACGCCTCACCGCGCACGATCTACGCCGCCGGTGGCGTGCCGTGCAACCAGCGCTCCAGCCGGTGCCGGGGCAGCCTCTACGTCCTCGAATGCACCCCCTACGGCGCCGGAGACTGGGTGACCTGCCGAGGCGGGGTGAATGCTGTCATCCACATCTACTAGTCGTCTCCTCGGCGTCCTAGCAGCCGCGCTCCTTCTGACCGGTTGTGCTGTCAGCGACGACAACGCACAGCCCACCGCCGAGCAGTCATTGAGCGCAGAACCGACACCACCGATATCGGTTACCGCCGTCGTACCCCCAACCCCCTTGCCGAGCCTCATCCCTGCCCCAGCACCATCGACGACCGATGATCTCACCGCGAGCTTCAACGCGATGGCAGCCTCCCTGCCGGCCGGTGAGGTCGGCGTTGCGCTGTTCAACGGCCAGCAGACCTTCGCGTTCGGAAGCTGGACCAGCGGGCCGGCGTGGTCAACCATCAAAGTCCCATTGGCGATCGCCGCGCTGGCCGTAGACCCAGCTGCGGCGGAACAGTTTATTCAGCAGGCGATCACCCAATCCGACAATGGCGCCGCTGATGCGCTCTGGACGATGCTCGGCGACCCGGTCACAGCTGCCGGCGCAGTCGACACGGTCCTGCGCGAGGGGGGAGACACCCTCGTGGCCGTGCAACCCGAACAGATCCACCCGCCCTACAGCCCCTACGGTCAAACCCTTTGGCCGCAAGACCAAGCCGCGCTCTTCGCCTTCGGACTGCCCTGCATTCCCGGAGCCGACCCCGTGCTTGCTCAGATGCGCAACCTCGGCGCCAACCAACAATGGGGCCTCGCCCCCTACCCCGACGTTGCCGCCAAAGGCGGTTGGGGGCCCGGGGTCAACGGCCGATATCTAGTGCGCCAACTCGCGCTCGTCACCAACAACAGCGGGACATTTGGCGTCTCCTTGGCCGCTCAACCGGCCAACGGCAGCTTCGAAACCGGCAAGGCCATACTCGACAGCCTCGGCGCGTGGCTCGATCAGCAGCGCGACACCGTAGCCGGAGGATGGTGTCAATAGCGTTCCACCCTGGCGGCCGGCTGCCGAGTGAATTTCGTTCGTTGCATCCCAACCGCTGCACACGCGCGGCGGCGGTTGCCGCCGCCGCCGCCGCTGTTGTTGTGTTGTTGTCGAACTATTTGGCCATGTTCGCAAACCGCGACAGGTGCAGCTGATGCGCCACGGTCACGGTCTTGGTGGGGCCGTTACGGTGCTTGGCGACGATCAGATCGGCCTCTCCGCCGCGCGGATCGTCACGCTCGAACGCATCGGGGCGGTGCAGCAGGATGACCATGTCGGCGTCCTGCTCGATCGCGCCGGACTCACGCAGGTCGGCCAGCATCGGCTTCTTGTCGGTGCGCTGCTCAGGCCCGCGGTTGAGCTGGCTCATCGCGACCACCGGCACCTCCAGCTCCTTGGCCAAAAGCTTGAGCTGACGCGAGAATTCGGACACTTCTTGCTGGCGGGACTCGACCTTCTTGCCGGAGGTCATCAGCTGCAGGTAGTCGATGACGATCAGCCGCAGATCGGCCTTCTGCGCCAGCCGGCGCGCCTTGGCGCGAATCTCCATCATGGTCAGGTTCGGTGAATCATCGATGTACAGGGGAGCTTCGCTGATCTCGCTCATCCGCCGCGCCAGCCGCGTCCAGTCCTCATCGGTCATCCGGCCCGAGCGCATGTCGGCGAGTTTGATCTTCGCTTCGGCCGACAGCAGGCGCATCACGATCTCGGACTTACTCATCTCCAACGAGAACACGATGCTCGAAAAATGGTTCTTGATCGAGCACGACCGCATGAAGTCCAGACCAAGCGTGGAGTTGTGGGTCGGCACCATAGCCCTGCTCGCCAGGTACATGTGATCGGCGTTGTCGACTTCCACACAGCGCACCGGCACACTCCCGATGGGCCTGACATCGACGATGAACCGCGAATGCGACCCGCTCGTGCTGGCCGCGCGACGCTCCTTGTGCAGCAATTCTTTTCGATTCAGTCCGAAAACCGAGTCCGTGGCAGAGAAGTTCACCAGGTACGTCGTCGAGCTGTCCTCGGTCCGCCCACGGACCGCCTTCGTGGCCATCTGGCACCGATAGCCCAGCGAGACGACCAACTCGACGACATCGGCGGCCAACCGGCGGTTCGGCGCCACGAATTGAACGGCGCCACCGTTGGTCACCGTGCCGTCGGTGTCGAGGAGACCGGCCAGCAGCGCGCGCCGTTGCGCCTCCGAAGAGCGCAGGTACTGCACGGGAATGTGCTTGTTGCCCAGCACCCCGATCGTGCGGAGGTCGGCTTCGGTGGAGACTCCCTCCCCCTCGATCCGCATCACGATCTCGGGGTCGGCAATCGTGATCTGGGCGCACGCGCTGGTGCCGTCACCCAGCCACGCGCCCAGCGTGTACGGCGGAATCAACAGGTCCCGTTCGGGGCCTTGGATCGGTGCAGCGTTGGTGACCGAATGGTTGAGCCGACGATCGGCGATCTCACACCGCAGCGTCTCGGCGATCTCGCGGGTCGTCCGAACCGCGGCGGCCACCGTGGAGCTGCGGCGCGAGGCACGGGTATCGGTGAGCCACTGGTGTTGCTCGTCGGCGACGACCACGGTGCCGTCGGAGAACTCGACCTCATAGCAGGGCCGCTGCGTCATGACCTCGGTGGCCGCAACCACCCGGGTCGGGCGTCCGTCGGCGCCGATCAGTTCGTCGCCGACCTCGACCTCGCCCATGGTGGTCCAGCCGGTCGGCGTGGGTAGCGGCGTATCGAGCGCCAGTGCCTTCCCCATACCGGGCCGCGCCGCCACCACGATCATCTGCCCCGGGTGCAGCCCGTTGGTGAGCTCGTCGAGTTCGACGAAACCGGTCGGCACGCCGCGCGAGATGCCGCCCTGGGAGGCGATCGCGTCGATCTCGTCCATCGTGGGCTGCAGCAGTTCTTCGAGCGGCACGTAGTCCTCGGCGGTGCGCCGCTCGGTGACGTCGTAGATCTCGGCCTGGGCGCGGTCGACGACCTCATTGACGTCGGCGCCCTCTGCCCCGGCGTAGCCGTACTGCACCACCCGGGTGCCCGCCTCGACCAGCCGACGCAGCAGCGCCTTCTCACTGACGATGCCGGCGTAGTAGCCGGCGTTGGCGGCAGTCGGCACCGTGGAGATGAGCGTGTGCAGATACGGCGCCCCGCCGACCCGGCGCAGCAGACCGCGCCGGTCGAGCTCGGCGGCGACCGTCACCGCATCGGCCGGCTCACCGCGGCTGTAGAGGTCCAGGATCGCGTCGTACACCAGTTGGTTGGCCGGGCGGTAGAAGTCGCCGGGTCGCAGCCGCTCGAGCACGTCGGCGATCGCGTCCTTGCTCAGCAGCATGCCGCCCAGCACGGCCTGTTCGGCGGCGGGGTCCTGCGGCGGCTGACGGCCGAACTCCTCGCTGGGGGGCGGCTCCGTGTCCGAACGATCACCCGACCGACCCAAGTCATCGACCACGGCCACGCTGTGCTCCACCCCCTGCTGAACGCGATCGAACGAAATTTCGAAGCAGCATGCCGGGACTGTATTCCGATGCTGTGACAGGTGCTTCGAGGAGGCCTGACCGACCCCGCAGACGCATCACGCTAGACGTTGCTGGGGCGGAATCAAGTCGGCGTTGTTGATGAACATGTGGATGGCGTGTGGATAGGTCCGGTGAGCCATGTTGACTCGCTGGGGAAAACCTGGGGATGAACGGCGACGTTCATCCCATCTGCCCTGATAAAGGCACCATAGGACGGCTGGGAATCTGGGGATGGGAAATCGTGCGGCGTGTCGCACCGGGTTGCCGCTTCGGGCGTGTTGTGTTTCGCCTCAGGGCCAGGCAGGTTAACAGCCGGTTAGGTTCGCTGCGATCGCTTTGCCGCGAATTGTTCGCCATGCGCCGACGACAACGGCCGGGCAAAGACTCGTGGTCCTTGCCCGGCCGTTCGAACGTGGGTGCGGCCAGCCTGGGGCTAGCCGGCAACGACGTTCAGCGACACCTCGGCGTCGACATCCGGGTGCAGCCGCACCGAGACTGGGTGCGTACCGACCGTCTTGATGTGGGCCTTGGGCAACCCGATGACGCGCTTGTCCAGGTTAGGGCCGCCGGCTTTCTTGATTGCCGAAACAACATCGGCCGCAGTCACCGAACCGAACAGCTTGCCGGAGTCGCCGGCCGACTTCACCGCCAGCTGGACGGCGCCGAGGCCCTCGAGGGCGGTCTTCAGCTCGTTGGCGTGCTCGAGGTTCTTCACACCCTTGAGCTCCTGGGCGCGGCGGATCGCGTCGGCTTGGCGCTGGGCACCGCGGGTGGCCACGATCGCCAGCCCGCGCGGCAGCAGGTAGTTGCGGCCGTACCCGTCCTTCACCTCGACGAGGTCACCGGCCGTCCCGAGGTGCTCGACCTCGGCAGTCAGAATCAGCTTCATCTCTATCGTTCCTGTCTTCTTCTCGCCGCTTACCGAGCCGACGAGCTGAACGGCAGCAACGCGACCTCGCGGGCGTTCTTCACCGCGATCGCGACGTCGCGCTGGTGCTGAACGCAGTTGCCGGTCACCCGACGGGCGCGGATCTTGCCGCGCTCGCTGATGTAGGTGCGCAGCAGCGCGGTGTCCTTGTAGTCGATGATCTGCCCCTTGCCCTTCTTGGAGCAGAACACGCACTTGCGCGTCTTGACCGGCTTCTCCGGAGCCGGACGGCGCTTTGTGGATTTCGCCATGTGTCTATCTCTTTCTTATGAAAATCAATGAATATCGTTGCGTCAGAACGGCGGCTCGTCGTCGGCGCCACCGAACGAACCCGATGCCGGGGCGCTGCCCCACGGGTCGTCCTTGGGCTGCTCCGACGCCCGGGAGCTACCGCCCCCGCCACCGCCGCCGAATCCGCCGCCACCGCCGCCGCCGCGGCTGACCTTGTTGACCTTGGCGGTCGCGTAGCGCAGCGAGGGGCCGATCTCGTCGACCTCCACCTCGACCACGGTGCGCTTCTCGCCCTCACGGGTTTCGAAGGACCGCTGCTTGAGCCGCCCCTGCACGATCACGCGCGACCCGCGGGTCAGGCTCTCGGCCACGTTCTCGGCGGCCTCACGCCAGATGTTGCACCGCAGGAACAGCGCCTCGCCGTCCTTCCACTCCCCGCTCTGGCGGTCGTAGATACGCGGTGTCGAGGCGACGGTGAAGTTCGCCACCGCCGCACCCGACGGGGTGAAGCGCAGTTCGGGGTCGGCGGTCAGGTTTCCAACGACGGTGATGTTGGTATCACCAGCAGCCACGGGTTCCTCCTGAAGGTGGTGGTCGGCGTGTTGGGCGCGAGCCTACGCAGCGGTTCCGACGAGCGGCACCCTTTAGTTCTTGTCGGTCCGCATCACCTTGGTCCGCAGCACGGACTCGTTCAGGTTCAGCTGGCGGTCGAGCTCGGACACCGTGGCCGGCTCTGCCTTGACGTCGACCACCGCGTAGATGCCCTCGGCGTGCTTGGCGATCTCGTAGGCCAGGCGCCGGCGTCCCCAGATGTCGACCTTGTCGACACTGCCACCGTCCTTGCGGATGACATTGAGGAACGTCTCCAGCGACGGAGCCACGGTGCGCTCGTCGAGAGTGGGGTCGAGGATGACCATGATTTCGTATGGACGCATAACTAACCCATCACCTCCTATGGTCGTTGCGGCCGCGGTCGTTCCGCGGCAGGAGGGTCGCCTGCGTCGGCAACCGGGCCAGGTTACAGGAACCGGCACTGATCTGCGAAATCGCTCGCCTGCACCGCGCGAATACGGTGTGGTTATCGTCGCTGAGCGTCGACGAGCACACCGAAATCGCCGGCATCGCGGGAGACCCGCGGGCGCAACCAGTCGGGCAGCCACCCCGGTGGCGCGTCGGGGGCCCGGTCGAACACCCCGCCCGCCGGGTCGTCGACCGCACCGCCGGCGCGTACCAGATCCGACGACGGGCGGTAGATCTGGCCGACGACCAACGCGCACAACGCGATCACCGCGATGTCGCGCACCAGCACCGTCGCGGTGAAGGCCTGCTCGGGCAGCCCCATGTTCTGCTCGCCGTACAGGTAGAGCATCCGCGGCACCCACACCAGCATGTCGACGGACATCCAGGCCAGCAGGATCCGCCGGTGCGGCAACGCCAGCACCGCCAGCGGCACCAGCCACAGCGAGAACTGCGGGCTCCACACCTTGTTGGTCAGCAGGAACACCGCCACCACCAGGAACGCCAGCTGGGCTACCCGGGGCCGGCGCGGCGCGGTCAGCGCGATGTAGCCGATCGCGATGCAACCGGCCGCGAACAGCGCCGCGCTCACCGCGTTCAGCGTCGAAGGCGGCTCCCAGAAACCCAGATCCGGGTCGAAGCCGGCCCACCCGGTGAACGACTTGACCACGTTGTAGAGCGAATCCATGTCGTCACCACGGCGCGCGTTGAGCCGGAAGAACTCCGACCAGCCCCGCGGGAACAGCACCATGATCGGCAGGTTGACCAGCACCCAGGCCAGCACCGCGGCCCCCGCGGTGCGGGCGACCTCGCGCAACCGCCCCGTCCGCAACGCCAACAGCGTCAGCGGGACCAGCAGCAGCAGCGGGTAGAGCTTGGCCGCCACACCCAGACCGATCAGCACACCGGCCAGCCCGGGTCTTCGGCGCGCCCAGGCCAACAGGGCGCACGCCGCGAAAGCCGTCGCCAGCGCGTCGAAGTTGGTGAAGATCTGGAAGACGACGATCGGGGAGGCGGCCACCAGCGCGGCGTCCCAGATCCGGCGGGGCCCGGCCAGCATGGCGGTGGCCCACAGCGTGGTCAGCCAGGCCAGCGCCAGCCCGAACGCGGCGATGTTGAAGAACATCACCACCTCGGCCACGATCGGGATCGACACCAGCCGGGTCAGCGCCGAGTAGGTCTTGGCCACGGTCATCGACAGGTACTGGTAGATGCCGGTC
>NZ_JBSWXU010000013.1:0-65211 GCF_056160785.1 Mycobacterium sp. ABE4_509
GGCACCTCCGCCGCCGGGGACGGGGGAGCGTCGGCCGCCGGCGCGGTGGGCGTGTCCGCCGTGGGTGCGTCCGCCGCGGGTGTGTCCGCAGCGGACTGCGGTGGCGCATCGGCAGCCGGGTCGGGGCGCTCGTCGTCGGCGGTCGGCTGCGTATCGGAGGGTCGGCCCATGAGGCCATTGTTGCCTGAGTGGCCGGTGATTCTGTGGAGGCGGGGCGGCCCCGTCGGGATGTTCCTCCCGAAACCTGCGCAGGTCCGTCAGCGGCCCGCTAGAACGGGCTGCTGTTGGACTGCCACTTGGCCTCTTCGGGGCGGGGGCCGAATCGGCGTTCGTAGTCCTCGTGCATCCGGGCCTGCTGCTTGCGCTTGATCACGTCGACCAGGTTGGGGTCCAGGCCGTGCTGGGCCAGGCGGTGCCGCCGCCACGGCTTGTTCAGCGCGAGTGCCATCAGCAGCGCCCACACGTAGATGGGCACCGTCATCTCCAGATGCATGTACAGGTTCACCGGGATGAGCCAGAACGGCGCGAGCACGAACAGCGGTGGGATCGCATACCGGATCATGTGCCTGCGCACCGCGCCCTGTCCGGCGAGGTCCTCGGCGACCCAGCGCTGCATCGACTTCGGCAGCCGGCGGCCGTAGATGTAGCCCAGGCGTTGCCACAGGTTCGGGGTGGAGGCGGTCATGGGACTCCTTCGGTGTTCAGGCTTGCAGGGCGCCGGCGGCCAGGGCGGCGGCATTGATTCGGGTCAGCGCGTCGCGCAGGCGCTCCAATTCTGCGAGATCGACACGCAACCGCGCCACCACGGCCGCGGGGATCGCGGTGGCGCGTTCACGCAGGGTGGCCCCGGCCTCGGTGAGCTGGACGTCGGTGGCGCGTTCGTCGGCGGCATTGCGGGTGCGGGTGATCAGCCCGAGTGTCTCGAGGCGTTTGAGCATCGGCGACAGGGTCGCCGAATCCATCTGCAGTGTCGATGCGATCCGTTTGACCGTCAGTGGTTCCCGACCGCCCTGGGATTTGTGGTGGTCCCACATCGCCAGCATGACCAGGTACTGCGGATGGGTCAGGCCCAGCGGCTCCAGCAGTGGCCGGTAGACGGCCAGCACCGCCCGGTTGGTCACGGCAAGCGCGAAACAGACCTGCTGGTCCAAAGACAGCGGATCGGCACTCGTCGGCGCGGACATACATTAGATAGTGCCCTAATAGTTAGGTAGCTAGCAATGTGGTGAGGGCCATAGCGCCGCATCGACGCCCGTCGCCTGCCGAAGCTCTTCGAACGCCGACTCGATCCGATCGGTGAAGGAACCGGCGTCGGGCAACGTCCGCGCGCAGCCGAACACCGCGAAGTTCAGGGTGTCGGCGTAGCTCCACACGGTGATGTTGATGCCGGCTGCGTACTTGATATGGCCGCAGGAGATGAAATTCTCGACCCCCATCCCGCCGAAGTACCGCTTCTGCTTCGGCCCCTTCACGTTGGACACGATCACGGCCCCGTTCAGCCGCGGGCCCATCAGGCGGGCGACCCGCAGCATCGGCCGCAACAGGGCCGGCGGAGCCAGGTCGAACCACTCCTCGCGCTGCACCGGGCGGGCATCCACGCTTGCCTTCACCGCCCTGGTCTGCACGGTCGCCGCGCGCAGCCGGGCGAGCGGGTCGGCCACATCGGTCGGGAGCGTGAATGTCCGGTTGGTGGCGGTGGTTCCCCACAGCCGGGTGTCGCCCTCGCGGGTGACCTTGGCGGCCGCGTTGGCGACGATCGGCCGGTCGAAGGGTTTCCCGTTCTCGGCCAGGTACTCGCGGATCGCGCCGGCCACGACCGCGAAGACGACGGCGTTCACCGTCCCCGACGTCGCCTTGGCCATCTTCTTGACGTCGTCGAGGGGAACCGACGTCCAGCAGAACGATCGGCCAGGTGTCACCGCGCCGCGCCAGGGCAGCACGGGTTGGTCGTGCAGCATCGATGGCGGATGAGGCTGTCTGGCGCGGTCCCGCTGCGCGTGCGCCCGGCGGATGGCGCCGAGCCGGCGCGGCACCTCGTGGAGCAACTCGTCCCACAGCGCGCGGCTCGCTCCGCGCAGCGCGTCGGCATCGCTCAGCTGCTCGGGCGGACGCGGAATCGCCGGTGCGGCGGGGGTGCCGTCCGGCGCCGGCTGTGACAGCAGGCCCAGCAACTCGACCAACCGCGCCCCGTCGGCCAGAGCGTGGTTCATCTTCAGCACCGCGACGACCTTGGTGCCCTGGTAGCCCTCGACGAACAGCACTTCCCAAGGGGGCCGGCCCGGCGGGATCGCTTCGCCCGCGGCCCGGCTGATCAGCGCGCACAGCTGAGCTTTCGTGCCGGGCCTGGGCAACACCGTGTGGCGCAGGTGGTTGCGCACGTCGAACTGCGGATCGGTGATCCACACGGGCCGGCCCAGGCCGAAGGGGACCTCGCGCACCCGCCACCGCATCTGGGGCAGCAGTGCCGCGGCATCGGCCAGGGTCCGCGCCATCCGCTCGAACTGGAAACCACGGCTCGACGCCTCGTCGAACACCGCGATCTTCAGCGTGTGTTGTGGCTCGATCGGCTCGTCGAGGATGAAGGTGGTGTCACTTCCGGAAAGCCTGATGCCGTCATCGGCTGGCCGCGTCGATCTCATGGTCGTCCTCCTCCGCATGGGCCGTCGACGTCCCCGCCCGCGGAACATTCAGGGTGATCTGCGTCACATCAGCGTAGCGATTCCGGGTGGCGCGTGACGGGAGTTGACCCGAAGTGGGTCACTGACTTTCGGATCGGCGGCGGCACGTCGGGGTCCGCGAAAGGACCAAAGTCACTTCCGCTGCGAAACTCCAACACATGTGACGCGGGCCACATTACGCTGGCGGCGCAGCGCTCTGGATCGGGGACTGCACAGCCATTCGCCTGCACGAAGTGCCTTCCACAGAGGTTTCGCTGTGACCGACGAAGACCGGACCGCCCTTCGCCCAGGGGACTTCACCGGTCAATGGCGCCCCGATCTGCTGAAGTGGATGCTGACGATGGCCGGACCGCTGTACCGCGGCTACTTCCGTACCGAAGTGCGTGATGTGAAAAGGGTTCCGCCGGGCGGGGTGCTCATCGTGTCGAACCACTCCGGTGGCCTCCTCGCCCAGGATGTCCCGGTCTTCTGGCTGGGGTTCTTCGAGGAGTTCGGCTTCGAGCGCCCGGTGTACACGCTGATGCACGACCTGCTGCTGCAGGGGCCGGTGGTGCCGCTGTTCACCCGGATGGGCATGCTGCGCGCCAACCGTGACAACGCCGTGCGGGCGTTGCGGTCGGGTGCGGTGGTCATCGTCTTCCCGGGCGGTGACTACGACGCGCTGCGCCCCACCGCGCAGCAGAACGTCATCGATTTCAACGGCCGAACGGGATACGTCACCACCGCGCTCGAGGCCGGGGTGCCGATCGTGCCCATGGTGTCGATCGGCGGCCAGGAGACGCAGCTGTTCCTGACCCGTGGGCAATGGCTGGCCCGCCGTGTGGGGCTCAAGCGCCTGACCCGTGCCGAAGAGGTGGCGGTGTCGGTCGGGGTGCCGTTCGGGCTGAGCGTGGGAGCAGTCAACCTCCCGCTGCCGTCCAAGATCGTCACCCAGGTACTGGAGCCGATCGACCTCGCCGCCGAGTTCGGGGTCGACCCAGACGTCGCGGCGGTCGACGAGCATGTCCGCACAACGATGCAGGCGGCGCTGGACGAGCTGGCCGCCCGGCGACGTTTCCCGATACTGGGGTGATCGCCATGGCCGTGATACCGCGCTCCATTGCTCGCCGGGCCACCGACATCGGTGGCGCCGTGCGCGCGCTGGTGAACGCACGGCTGGTCGTGGGCCTGCGGCCGGACAAGTACGTGCGCATGGCCGCGGCCGTTGCGCGGGCTGGATTCTCGGACACCGTCGGCATCGCGGTGTCGGCCCGCCGCTGCCCCGATCGCCCCGCGCTGATCGACGAACTCGGTGTGCTGAGCTACCGCGAACTGGACATTCGGGCCAACGCCGTGGCGGCAGCGCTGCAGCACCTTCGCGCCGGTGGGCCGAAGACGGTCGGCATCATGTGCCGCAACCACCGCGGCTTCGTCGACGCGCTGGCCGGCGCCGAGCGGACCGGAGCCGACATACTGCTGCTGAACACGTCGTTCGCCGGGCCCGCGCTCGCCGACGTCGTGGCCCGGGAGCGTCCCGATGTGCTCATCTACGACGAAGAGTTCAGCACCGCAGTCGATTTCGCTGCCCAAGCACAACGCGATCTGGTGCGCATCGTGGCCTGGGCCGACTATCCGGGCGAGCGTGCACGCACCGTCGAGACGCTCATCGCATGCCACGCCGGGCAGCGGCCACACCGCGCGGGCCGTCACAGCCGAGTGGTCCTTTTGACGTCAGGCACCACCGGTACTCCCAAAGGCGCGAGACGCGCGGCCGGTGGCGGGGGAATGGAAGGGCCGGCGATCCTGGGCAGGCTGCCGTGGCGCGCCGAGGAGACCACCGTCGTCGCCGCCCCGCTCTTCCACGCCTGGGGCTTCGGCCAACTCATCATGGGCACCATGTTGTCGTGCACCCTGGTGCTTCGACGCACCTTCGACGCGGCGGCCACGATGGAACTCGTCGACCGCTACCAGGCCACCGGATTGAGTGTGGTCCCGGTGATGCTGGACCGGATCATGGACCTGCCCGACGAGGTGCGACACCGGTTCAGCGGGCGATCGCTGCGCTTCGTCACCGCCGCCGGCTCGCGGATGCGTCCCGACGTCGTCACCGCGTTCATGGACCAGTTCGGCGACGTCGTCTACAACAACTACAACGCCACCGAGGTCGGCGTAATCGCCCTGGCCGGCCCACAGGACCTGCGCGCTGCTCCCGACACCGCCGGAACGCCGATGCCGGGCACCGAGATCCGCATCCTCGACCAGGACCGGAACCCATTGCCGTACGGTCAGGTCGGTGCGATCTTCGCCCGCACCACAACGGAGTTCGAGGAGTACACCTCGGGGCAGACCAAGGACATCGAGGACGGTTTCATGGCCACCGGCGACATCGGCTACCTCGACCCGACCGGCCGGTTGTTCGTCGTGGGCCGAGACGACGAGATGATCGTGTCCGGCGGCGAGAACGTCTACCCGCTGGAAGTGGAGACGGCACTGACCAGTCACCCCGCCGTCGCGGAGTGCGCGGTCCTCGGCGTCGACGATGAGCGGTTCGGTCAACGGCTGGCCGCCTTCGTGGTGCTCGAACCCGGGGCTTCGGCCAGCGCGGACGCGCTCAAAGCGCATGTGCGCGAACAGCTCGCCAACTACAAGGTGCCGCGCGAGGTGATCGTGCTCGACGAGCTGCCCCGCAACGCGGTGGGCAAGATCGCACGCGCAGACCTGCAGGCCCGGCTTGTCGGCGTGTGACGGCCGGCCCGCACCACCGCGGGGTCAGTTCTCCAGGTCCGCCAGTTCGACCAGGCCCGACTGCACCAGCGCCTCGTCGACGAACTGCTGCACCGCCTTGGACCGGAAGAAGGCTGCGTGTCCGCCGTGGTACCAGACGATCTCGGGTCTGCCCCAGTGGTCCCAGATGCGGACCGCATGCGAGCGCGGATGCACGATGTGGTCTGCGATGCCGGCGTACACGAACCGGCCCTGCATCGGGACGCGGGGCTGCATCGAGAGCGGAGACAGCATCCGGCCGAGCGGCTCGGCGCTGACCAGCATCTGCTGGCGGGGGTCGTCGTCGGAGAAACCCGCGTGGTATTCGAACACCTTCACCAGATCGATGACCGGCACACCGAGGATCGCGCAGGTGATGCCGTCGTCGAGGCTGGCGACCAGCGAGGTGATGTAGGCGCCCAGCGACATGCTGTTGAGCCCGATCAGCGAGCCCGGATCCTCGGATCGGATCCAGGACAGCAGACGTCGCACATCCCACACCGCCTGGGCCGTGGAGTGCACGTTGTCGAGCAGGTTCTCGCTGGGGAACGCGGCCCCCTTGGGCAACCCTCGCTTGCGCGGGCCGTGCATGGGCAGTACCGGCAGTGCGACGTTCAGGCCGAGATTCTCGTGCAGGTGCCAGGCCCGGAAAAGCCTCAGATCGATTTCGGCGCGGCCCATTTCACTGCCGTGCAGGCACACCACCCAGGGGCGCGGCGTGTCGTGGCGCAGTATCAGCGCGTATTCGCGCTGATTCGAGGTGTAGCTCTGCCACCGCTCGGCGCCCGGCTCACCCGGAAACGGGCAATACCCGCTGTCGAAGGACAGGCGTTCATGGGCCCGGTTCCCCTGGCCGACCCTCTTGATGCTGACCTCCGAAAGCGGTGGCGGCGGGGCCAGGAAGGCTTCGGGCTCGTCGAGCCAGCCGTGGCGGTCGTAGAACTCCACCGCGGTGGCGACCTCGCGTTCGACGCGCTGGAACACCTCCAGTTCAGGGAAACCGCGGAACGCCCGGAACACCGTGACGACGACTTCGTCCAGCAGCGCGTGGGCGGCCAGCACCGGTGACGGGCGCACCACGGGCAGGTGATCGATCGATTCGCCGCCGAGGTAACGCGTCCAGGTCTGGGCGTAGAACCTTCCCGCCCGGGCGAACGGGCCCACGACATGCACCAGAGATCCCACGCCCGGGATGCCCGAACCGGTCCCGGGCGGCGTCTGCCGACCAGCGTCGCCCCGTTGCGGAGCTGTCATGGACGCAGCCTAGGAACGGCTCTCGGCGCCGCAACAGGGTCTTTCGTCCCTCGACGAGGACCCGGTTCAGCGGGCGCCGTCGAGCCAGCTCCGCAGCGAGGCCAGCGGCGCAGCCCCGGACTGGCGCGCCAGCAGGCGGCCCCCTTCGAGCAACAGCAACGTGGGAACCGCCTGCACCTGGAACCGTTGCGACAGTTGCGGGGCGCTGTCCACATCGACTTTCACCAGTTTCAGCGAACCCGCCCGCTCCGCGGCCAGCTGCTCCAGCACCGGGCTGAGGGTCCGACACGGCCCGCACCATGTCGCCCACAGATCGACCAGCACCGGAACCGAGGCCCCCTCGGCCACATCGGCGAAGTCCGCGTCCGAGGCCGCGACGATCCAGGGCAGCCAGTTCTGGCACCGGCCGCAGCGCGGCCTGCCCCGGCCTCCGGAGGGCACGCGGTTGCGCTGGCCGCAGTGCGGGCAGGCGACGGTGCTGGTCGGCATGAGCTGATTATCGGCGGTCCGGCAGCGTCGTGGGCCTCGATCGGCGAGCCCGGCCCGGATGTCGTCGCCGGCGCTTCCGGCCCGGGCCCCGGTGCGGGAAGATTGTCGGTGACCAGCGCGGGCCCTCGAGCCGGCGTGCCGAGCCGAGGACGGCCCAATGAAGCGAGTGACCCGAAACGTCGACACCGCCGAGGCGTGGGACCTTCTGACCCGGGTGCCCAGGGCGTGTCTGGCCTTCGCCGGCGACGGTGAACCCCGGCTCGAGCCGGTCAGCGTCGTCGTCGCCGAGGGTGACTACCTGGTCGGGTTGCCGGCGCAAGCCGCCGCGCCCGAGACGGGCGCGGAGGTGGTGCTGCTCGTCGACGAGGGCTCCCAGTTCTTCGAGCTGCGAGCCGTGTACCTGCGGGGCCACGCGGGCCCGGCCGCAGAGTCGCGGGACCGGCCGCAGGGGTTGCGCTGGTTCGCGATCGAGCCCACCCGAACGGTCGCCTGGGATTACGGGCGAATGAGGTACGTCGACGATGAAGACTGACGACCCCGCCGTGGTGAGCGTCATCGGGCGTGCCATGGTGGCGCGGATCGCCACGCTGTCGCGCACCGGGCGCCCGCACGTCAACCCGCTCTACTTCGTCTACCGGTCCGGCAGGATCTACCTGGGCACGACCGACCGCACCCTGGCCGCGCGCAACGTGGCGGCCAACCCCCGGGTGAGCATCCTGTTCAGTGTCGACGGCGCCGGGTCCGGGCATCGCCTGCTGCGCGTGCAGGGCGACGCGAGGGTGCGAACGGAGCCGGACCTGTTCCGGTGGTACGCCAGACGGGATACCCGCAAGTACATCCTCACCCTGCCCGGGCTCGTCGACATGGTCCGGCACGCCCGGCTGCTGCCGGTCATGCGGCACTACCTGGCCGCCGGGGACAAGGGCCGGCGATGTGTGATCGAGGTGCACCCCACGGCGGCGGAATTCGTCAACTCTCCCGAATGATCCGAAAGGTCCTTCAAACCAGGAACATTCATCGCCCATCAGATAGAAGTACCCATCGCGCGGGGCGTGCCGAGATCCGGGCGGACGCGAAAACTGCCCAGGGGCTTGACGTTCGACTCCGCTGCCGGATCAAGGTCGGCGGCCGGCGGTGACTGCTAGCGTGGTCAGTGGATCCAACGCGGGAGAGGGCGCCATGGCGAGTTCACTGACACTCATCCAACAGCAGCTGAAACACCTCGGTGAGTCGGGGCGCGCGGTGAAGCGGCTCGTCGAGACCGGCGTTCTGGACCTCAAAGATCTGAGCGGCACCGTCCAGGGCGCCAAGCTCGTCCGCGTCTACGGACCGCAGGCGACGATGGCCATTCAGGGGGGCCGCCGGTTTCCCGACCTGCCCGCGGTCGTCGACGAGCGGGGCACGCTGACCTACAAGCAGGTCGACGACCAGTCCTGGGCGCTGGCCCACGGTCTGCGCGGCCTCGGTGTCATCGAGGGCTCCGTCGTCGGCCTGCTGTGCCGGGACCACCGCGGGCTGCTGATCGCGATGGCCGCGTGCGGCAAGCTCGGCGCCCGGCTGGTGCTGATGAACACCGGGTTCGCCAAACCGCAGTTCGCCCAGGTCTGCGAGCGCGAGAAGGTCACCGTGGTGCTGCACGACAGCGAGTTCGTCGGTCTGCTCGACGCGCTGCCCTCCGAGCTGCCCCGCATCCTGACCTGGGTGGACGACGGTGCCGAACTGCCCGACGGTGCGCAGACCCTCGACGAGATCATCGCGGCGAACTCCACCGAGCCGATGCCGCCGCCGAGCAAGCCGGGCGGCTCGGTCATCCTGACCAGCGGCACCACCGGACTGCCGAAAGGCGCACCGCGCGACACGGTGTCGCCGTTGTCGACAGCGCAGATCGTCGACCGGATTCCGTTCCCCCGCAAGGGAACGATGGTGATCGTCTCGCCGATCTTCCACAGCACCGGCTGGGCCACCTACACCGTGGGCGCCGCGCTGGGGAACAAGGTGGTGACCGCGCGGCGATTCAAGCCCGAAGCCACCCTGAAGCTGATCGCCGACCACAAGGCCGAGATGCTGGTCGCGGTTCCGACGATGCTGCACCGGATGGTCGAGCTCGGACCGGAGATCCTCGGCAAGTACGACACCTCCTCGCTGAAGGTGATCGTGGTCGCCGGGTCGGCGTTGAGCCCCGAACTGTCCGCCAGGGTGCAGGACACCTTCGGCGACGTCCTCTACAACATGTACGGCTCCACCGAATGCGCCATCGCCTCGGTCGCCAACCCCGCCGAGCTGCGCCGCGCGCCGGGCTCGGCCGGCCGCGCCCCGGTGACCTGCGAGGTCGTGCTCTACGACGAGAACGATCAGCGGGTCAAGGGGACCAATCGCCGCGGCCGGATCTTCGTCCGCAACGGAGCGCCCTTCCAGGGGTACACCGACGGCCGCAGCAAGCAGATCATCGACGGCTACATGTCCAGCGGCGACATGGGCCACTTCGACGAGGACGGTCTGCTGTTCGTCGACGGCCGCGACGACGACATGATCGTCTCGGGTGGTGAGAACGTCTTCCCGCAGGAAGTGGAGAACCTGCTCGAGGAACGCGACGACATCTCCGAGGTGGCGGTGGTGGGTGTCGACGACGTCGAGTTCGGAAAACGGTTGCGCGCCTTCGTCGTATCCGAGCCGGGGGCCGGACAGGACGCTGCGGAGATCAAACAGTACGTCAAGGACAACCTGGCCCGCCACAAAGTGCCGCGCGACGTGGTGTTCGTCGAGGAGCTGCCGCGCAACGCCACCGGGAAACTGTTGCGCCGGGTACTGGTCGAGATGGACGTCGAGGGCTGAGCCCGGCGCGGGGCCGGTGTTTCGACATCCGCGCGTGCGGGAAGCCGCGACGGGTGCCAGAAATTCGTGTCGGCCCGCTGCTGCGCCACGTCGGTCAGACCGACGCCACCGTGTGGGTGGAGACGGACCGGGCCTGCGATGTGGAGATCCTCGGGCGTAGGGCCCAGACCTTCGAGGTCGAGGGCCACCACTTCGCCATCGTGTGCATCGAGGGGCTGGACCCGCATCAGCAGTATCCCTACCAGGTCCACCTCGACGGCGAGATGGCCTGGCCGCCGCCCGACTATCCCTATCCCCAGCCGCGGATCCGGCTCATCGGGCCGGAGGGGTCGCTGCGTCTGGCCTTCGGCTCCTGCCGGACCTCGGCCCCGCAACGGATGCCCTACACGCTGCGCGGGTTGTGGCATCCCAAGGGCAGAGGTGTCGACGCGCTGCGGGCCTTCGGCGCACGAATGCTCGATCAGCCCTCGGCGCTGTGGCCGGACGCGCTGCTGATGCTCGGCGACCAGCTCTACGCCGACGAGGTGCCCGACGACATCAAGGACCTGGTCGCCGACCGCGAGGTGCACGCCGACGGACCCGTCGAAGCGCTGGAGGACTTCGAGGAGTACTGCATCGGCTACTGGGACGCGTGGACCGAGCCCATGGTGCGCTGGATCCTGTCCACCCTGCCGACGTCGATGATCTTCGACGACCACGAGATCAACGACCGGTGGAACATCTCGGCGGCCTGGCTGGCCGAGAAACGGCAGACCTCCTGGTACGAAACCCGCATCATCGGCGGCCTGATGGCGTACTGGGTGTTCCAGCACCTGGGCAACCTCACCCCCGACGAGCTGGCCGGCAACGAGACGTTCCAGGAGGTCTCCCGCACCAGGGACGGCACGGCCGCGCTGCGCCGGATGGCCAGGGACGCCGAGAGCGACGACGGGCGCTCCCGGTTCAGCTACTGCCGGGACTTCGGGTCGACGCGCCTGGTGGTCGTCGACTCGCGCACCGGGCGCCAACTGCAGGCGGGGCGGCGACGGATCACCACCGACGACGAATGGGACTGGGTCAGCTCCCGTGTCGACGGCCGGTACCGCAACCTGATCATCGCCTCGTCGTTGCCGTTCCTGATGCCCTACGGCGTCCACGACATCGAGGGGTGGTCCGAAGCCGTCGCCGACGGGGCCTGGGGGCGGCGGCTGTCCGGACTCGGCGAGCAGGTCCGGATGAAAGCGCACCTCGATCACTGGGCGGTCTTCCAGCGCAGCTTCCGCGACGTCGAAGATCTCGTGATCGACAGCGCGGCCGGGCGGCTGGGACCGGCACCGGAGTCGATAGTGCTGCTCGGCGGCGACGTACACCACTGCTGGGTGACCGAGGTGTCACTGCCCGACGAGGTCGACCCCGCGCCGACGAAAGTCTGGCAGGTGGTCTGCTCCGGGTTGCGCAAGGACCTCAAGATCGGTGAACGGCTGTTCCAGGTCCTGGGGCACACCCGCGCGGCCTCGGCGCTGGGGCGGGCACTGGCCAGGGCGGCCCGGGTGCCGCGGCCGAGGCTGCGCTGGCGCGAGGCCACCGGGCTGCACTTCCGCAATCAGATCGGCACCCTCGAGGTGGCCGGCGGGGAAGTGGGCGTTCGCCTCGAGGAGGTCTCCGGCGCCCTGCGACCACCGCGGCTACGCACCGTGGTCGAGCACAAGCTGCGCTGAACCGGGCGAACGGCGGCTATCGTGCGTTCGCGGTCTTGCGGCGGTTGGCCTTCTGGATCGCACTCACCAGCTCGCCCTTGTTCATCTTCGAGCGGCCCGGGATGTCGAGCCTGCGGGCGAGGTCGGCGAGGTGCTTCTTGGTCGCATTGGCGTCGACGCCGCCGGCGGTGGCGCCCTTGGCGTTGGGGCCGCCGCTGCGGGCGCGCTCGTCCGACGGGCCCTTCTTCTCCTTCTTCTCCCAGTGGTCGCCCACCTTCTCGAACTTGCGCTTGAGCGTGCTGTAGGCGACCCGATGGGCCCGCTCACCGTCGCCGTACTCCTCGGCAGCCGCGTCGTGCGCCTTGGCGAACGTCTTCTGAGCCTTCTTGCCCGACTTGCGCAGCGTGCTCGGCAGCTCGCTCTTCTTGGGTTTTCCGCTCTTCTTGGTCATCGGCATGGTTTCTGCCCTCCCGGGTCGATGGTGCTACGACTGTCGTGGCCGGACACCGCGCAGAAACGACGCCGTCCCTGCCGGGGTCTCCGGACCCTCTTTCCGTCGACTACCCGCACTTTCGTGGCAGCTAAACGCGCCGCCGGTCTGGTCTCGGCCGCCGGGCAGCGCGACAATGGAGTGGTACCGACAACGGTGCGGCACGGAACCGAGATCGACGATGAACACAACACACCCGGCCGCCGCTGATGCGCACGGCCACATCTGGGAAGTGAGTCACCACCCCGTCCACAGCGCCGCCGAGGCGCTGCACTGGGTCTTCGACGAGAACGCCCACGAACCACACCCGCACATCCGTCCGCGGCACTACACCTTCATCGAGCTGGCGGCGTTCGCGCGCGAGATGGACCGGTTGTAGGCGACCCTGCTGCGGTCGAGCTGCCGGCCACTCGGCCGGCAGCCGAGGTCACCCGGGCGCAGGAGTGGGCCCGGTCAGCGAGGACGCTGCGACGGGGAAGTCGAAGTAGGTGTCGGGATGGCTCTCGGGTTTGAACGTGTAGTGCCACCACTCGTTCTCGTAGTTCTGGAAACCCTGGCTTTCCAGCACCTGCTTGAGCAGCAACCGGTTCTTCAGCTGATCACCCTGGACACCCGGGTCGAGCGTGTGCGCCGAGGGGTCGAAGCAGTCGTAGCCGGTCCCCATGTCGACGCTGTTGTCGGGAAAGCGCCGCGGCTCCGGCGCGGTGCACGCCCAAAGCGCCTCACCGGGCACATAGGCGGGCTGTTGCCGCGCCGGCAACGCGACCAGGGTCAGGTCGACGGTGCTGCCACGACTGTGTCCGGACTGTTCGGCGATGTAACCGTCGGCGAACAACTGCGATTTGTCCACCCACGGGTAGAACTCGCCCTTCATCTGTTGTGCTGCAGGGTCGGCCGCCCACGCGACGAATTCGTCGACCGCCCGTTGCGGGCGGTAGCAGTCGTAGACCTTCAGCGAATAGCCCTGCGCGACCAGTGCCTGCTGGGCCCGGCCCAGCGCTTCGGCGGCCGGGCGGGTGAGGATGCACATCGGCGTCTGATAGCCGTCGATCGGCTCACCGATGAAGTTGTGCGCGGTCGCGTACCGGATGTCGAGCAGGATCGACGGTGCGACCTCGCTGAGCGAGACGAAATCCGGCGGCGCGGTGGTGTCGGGCTGCGCACCGGCCGCCGGGGCAGGCAGACCGGCCACCAGCGCCGTGGCCGCGATCGCGGCCACCTTGGTCAGTGGTGTCATGGTTCCATTGCAGCATTCGGCCGCCGGCCGTGTCCCGACGCGGGCCGGAATAACTCGCTGCGGCACGCGTTGGGCCAGGGGTGACCGAACAACCACAGCTGAGCCCCACAGACTGGGTGCGCGAGCAGACCGAACGCATTCTCGAGCAGGGCAGCACCGACGGTGTCGAGGTGCTGGACCGTCCCATCGTCCTGTTCACCACCACCGGAGTGAAATCCGGCCAGAAGCGCTACGTGCCGCTGATGCGGGTGGAGGAGAACGGGCGCTACGCCATGGTGGCGTCCAAGGGTGGCGACCCGAAACACCCGGCCTGGTACCACAACGTCAAGGCCAATCCGACCGTCACGGTGCAGGATGGTGACAAGGTCTCCACCATGACGGCCCGCGAAATCGACGGCGCCGAGCGTGAGCACTGGTGGGCACTGGCGGTGGCGGCCTATCCGCCCTATGCCGAGTACCAGACCAACACCGACCGGCTGATCCCGGTCTTCGTCTTGGAATAGCGTCGTCGACCAGCCCGGCGACGACCACTCAGTCGAGCGGCCCCCAGGTCAGGATGCCGCCGTCGGCGAACAGCGACATGTGCAGGCGGCCGTCCTCGACCAGATAGGTCCGCACGTCACCGAGCGCGGTGGACACCTCCTGATCCAGTGAGCCCGCCGGGCAGGCCATCAGGGTGACCCTGATGGGGCCGAAGGTCAGCTGCCCCGAGTCCCCGGATTCGGCGGCGGTCGCCTGCCACGTCGACGAACCGTGGTTGCAGTCGATCTGGAAGGCGGCCTGGCCCACACCGTCGTCGCGGGGGCCGAACTCGACGGTGTACTGCTGGCCCTCGGGAACCGTCGTGGTTCCCTGGGCGTCGTCCATGGACTGCAGCTCGGTCAGCCGCCAGCTGGTGCCGTCCAGATCGACTGGTGTGCCGGCCGGTTCGGGTGAACACGCCCCCAGCGTCATCGCGCACCCGAGCAGCGTCGTCGCGGTGAGCCGGGCTGAGCTCATGGTGCAAGACTAGCCAGTGGCGGCCGGAACGCCGCCCGGTGACTCAGCGCGGCGCATCAATACCGCCAGCACCGCGGCGACGATCAGCAGGGCGGGCACATCGCCCAGCAGGTGGCCACGCTCCCCGTCATCGGCCAGCGCCTGGACGGCCATGATCACGGCATGCACCACGCTGGACACCGCGGTGAACCAGATCAGGCTCCGGTTGCCCAGCGGATCACGCGTCGCCCACAGCAGGAACACCCCGAGGGTCGCATAGAGACCGATGATCATCGCCAGGTAGTGCGACGGCCCGTGCCCCCAGGCCCATCCGGACGGCCACACCTTGGTCAGCGGGTAGATGCCCACCACGAAGATCACACCGATGACCGCCAGGGCGATCCGCAGCAGCAGCAGCGGCCCGCGGTTGGCCGTTTTCTCGCCGGACATCACACATCATCTCCTCGCGTCGGCCTGGGTGGGCTCCCGGTGGTCGCCGTAGGATCTTCCCACGTCGTGCCCAGCGCTCAGGCGGTTTCGGCGGGACCGGGTTCGGTGCCGGCCGGCGGCGGAGAAAGTCAACCGCGGCACTCAGACATGTTGTGTGTCAGTAATTCTCGGGCGATGCTACGTGCCGTGTCCATCGGTTCGGCGCTGTCGTCGAGCCCGCGGTGCACGATGGCGCCCTCGGCCAGCAGAAACAGGTGCTCGGCGGTTCGGGCGGCGTCGGCACCGTCGGCGAGGTCCTCGGCGACCAGCTCGGCGAGGCGCTCGCGCACCGCCTGCTTGTGCTCGCGGATCACGTCATAGGCGATGTGGTCCCGCGGCAGCTCGGCGGCCGCGTTGACGAACGCGCACCCGCGGCTGACCCAGCCGGCGTCCTCGATGTAGGCGTCGAACACCACCAGGGCGCGCGGTGATTCGGCCTCGGCGATGTGCTTCTCGAACAACTGCCACCAGTCTTCGTGGCGCTGCCGCAGGTAGGTGGCCACCAGGACGTCCTTGGAACCGAACCGGTCGTAGAGGGTCCGCTTGGTGACGCCGGATTCCGCGGCGATGGTGTCCACCCCGACGGCATGGATGCCGTCGCGGTAGAACAGGTCGGTCGCCACCTCCAGGATGCGAAGGGCCCCTTCGGTCAGATGGGGTTCGTCAACACTCACGAACTGCTCACCACTCTCCTTGACTTCACAGATCAGTGTAGCTACTCTCGGCGCTGCTTTACAGATCAGTGAGATTCGAAGGTGATGGACATGAACAAGATCGATCTGCGCTCGTGGTCCGCCGCGGTCATCGACGCGGTGCGCGACTTCGCACACGGCATCGACGCTGCGAGCGCGATTCGCCACGGCGTCGCGGTTTCGCCGCGTGCCGGCGCGGCCTCGGCCGACGCGCCCCTCACCACTGCTCGCTGACCTTTCGCCGGCCTCGGGTCCTACGTCCCCGGGACTGCACTGCTCAAGCGGGCCGGAGCGGCCCGCTTGAGCAACCCGTGCGAGTTCGGGAGCCGGGTCATCCGGACGTGACGGACGCGGGCCGGCGCAACCGGGGGAGCAACAGTCCGGTGCGGGCCTGATAGGCGGCGAAGCCGGGGTGGCGTTGCATCGAGCGGTCCTTCTTGATCATGTTCGGCAAAAAGAAGCCCAGTGCCCAGGCGGCGTTGACCATGAACGGGATGGGATTCCAGGCGATGATTGCGAAACCCAGGTAGATCAGGATCTCGCCGAGATAGTTCGGGTTGCGGGTCCGGGCGAACAGTCCGTAGTCGATGAGCCCTGGGCGGACCTGCAGCGTGAAGTACTTCTGCGCATCCGAGACGTAGTGCAGGAAGATCCCCAGCGCATAGACGGCGACGCCGACGCCCACGGCGACGCCGGGTACGTCGGGTTCGAGCCATGCCAACAGAATCGGTGCCGCGTAGTAGCCGACGAGCGGTAGGAACACGAACGCGATGCCGGCCCCCGCCGGCAGCCGCTCGGCGAAGCGCTGATCGGGGAAGGTGCGGCCCTTGATCAGCCACAGGATCGAATAGGTGCCGTGCATCGCCAGGTAGAGCCACATCATGGCGCTGTAGTTGGCGAAGGCGACCATTGCTGCTGCCGTGACCGGGATGACGAGCGCCTTGTGCAGATCGATGTAGAAGCCGGTGGTTTTCATCGTGCCCTCTCCTGTGGACCCCGATGGATGTGGTGGAGGCCGGAATGCGGCCGGTGGAAACGGGCCCACATGCTAGATAGTAATACTATCCTGCAGTGTCCCGCCAGAGTGCGCTGCGCGGCCGTGCGGGAGGATGGACGGGTGCGAATATCGGAGCTGGCCGAGCACGCTGGTGTGTCGGTTGCGACAGTGAAGTACTACATCCGCGAGGGGATGCTCGACCCCGGCGAACCCGAAGGCCCGCGCCGCGCCAGCTACAACGCCGCCCATGTCCGGCGCCTGCATCTCATCCAGGCGCTGACCGGGCCGGCCGGACTGTCGCTGGGCCAGGCCAAGGCGATACTGCAGCTGGTCGGGCACACCGACATGTCGTTGGTGCAGCGCCTGGCTGCCGCGACCACGGTGATGGCCGATGCCGATGCCGATGCCGATGCCGAGGCCGAGGCGACCGCCGGCTACCCGCGCGCTGAGCGCGCCGCGCGCTGGCTGGGACCGTCCTACCGCGCGGAGGCGCCCGCGGCCGCTCTGCTCGAACGTGCGTTGCAGGCCGTCGAGGCCGCCGGCTTCCCCCTCGACGAGGGCCGGTTCAGCAGCTACGGCGAACACATGTTGGCGATTGCCTCCGGTGAAATCGCCAACATGCCAACAGATGCCGACGAGGCTGTGGAGTACACGGTCCTCGGCACAGTCCTTTTCGAGCCGGTGCTCTGCGCGATCCGGCGGCTTGCCCAACAGAGTCTGGTCAAGCACCCGGCCGATTAGTGTCGCAACATCGCACGAACACCGACCGTCACCGGAATTTCCCCTCCGGTTAAGCACGCTGAGGTAGGTTTCAAGCGCTCTGGACCGGTTGGGAGATGCTGATGGCTGACCGACACACCGAGATCGAACTTCCCGCGTCGCTGCAGGGTCTCGATGACCTCGCACTCGACATGCGCCTGATCTCGTCGCACCGCGCCGACCGGGTGTGGCACCGCGTCAACCCCGAGCTGTGGGCCGCTGCCCGCAACCCGTGGGCGGTGCTGAAGTCCATCGGCCAGCCCGAACTCGAAGACCTCGGCAACGACGATGCGTTCTGTGCCCAGGTACAGGAACTGGTCGAAGACCGTGGCCGCCGCAACAGCGATCCGTTCTGGTTTCCGCAGTCCAAAGCCGCGAACTCGATGGGCATGACGGCCTACTTCAGCATGGAGTTCGGCCTTGCCGAGGCGTTGCCCATCTATGCGGGCGGACTCGGCGTCCTGGCCGGCGACCACATGAAGTCGGCGACCGACCTCGGGGTTCCGGTGGTCGGTGTCGGCCTGCTGTACCAGCAGGGGTACTTCCGGCAGGCGCTCGACTCGCAGGGCAATCAGCACGAGCTGTACCCGTTCAGCGATCCCAGTGAGATTCCGGTGCGCCGCCTGCGTGGCTCCGACGGAGCCTGGATCCGCATTCCGCTCGAGTTCCCAGGCCGCACGGTGTATCTGCGTGCCTGGGAGGTCAACGTCGGCCGGCTCGGGCTGTACCTGCTCGACAGCAACGACCCCGCCAACGACCCGTCGGACCGCGGCATCACCGCCCAACTCTACGAAGCCGACCCCGAGGTGCGGTGGGAACAGGAGATGGCGCTCGGGTTCGGCGGGTGGCGGCTGCTGCGCGAGCTCGGCATCTACCCCGATGTCTGCCACCTCAACGAGGGGCACGCCGCGTTCGCGGTGCTGGAGCGTGCCCGGTGGATTGCACTCGAACACGACGTGCCCTTCGACGTCGCGCTCACCGTGGCCAGGGCGGGCACCGTCTTCACCACCCACACCCCGGTGGCCGCGGCCTTCGACCGATTCGACCCGGGCATCGTCGTCAGCTACCTGACGCCGTTCGCCGCCGAGATGCAGATGAGCATCGGCGACATCCTGCAGCTGGGCCGGGCGAACCCGGACGACGACGCCGAACCCTTCAATATGGCCTACCTGGCGATCCGCGGGGCATCGCGGGTCAACGGGGTGAGCCGGCTGCACGGAGAGGTCAGCCGCGAACTGTTCACCGACCTGTTCCCCCGCTGGCCGGTCTGCGAGGTGCCGGTCGGCCACGTCACCAACGGGGTGCACGTGCCGTCCTGGGACTCGCCGGCCGCCGACGAGCTGTGGACCAAAGCCGAGCTGCGTCAGCAGTGGCTGGGGATCCCGACGCCGATCGGCGACTGGATGGACAAGGTCTCGACCGACGAGTTGTGGCAGATGCGCAACCGAAACCGGGAGCGTTTCGTGCAGTGGGCGCGGCAACGGCTGGCGCGCCAGTTCACCATCGCCGGCGCCACCGCCGACCGAATCGACGAGGCCCAGCGCATCTTCGATCCGCGCGTGCTCACCCTGGGTTTCGCCCGCCGGTTCACCGAGTACAAACGCACCGCGCTGCTGCTGCAGGACCCCGACCGCTTCGCCCGGATCCTGACCAACCCCGACCGGCCCGTCCAGATGGTGGTCGCGGGCAAGGCCCACCCGGCCGACGGCCTGGGCAAGGCGATGATCCAACGCTGGTTCGAGTTCGCCGCGCGCCCCGATGTCCGTTCGCACGTGGCGTTCATCGCCGACTACGACCTGTTGCTGGCCGAGCAGCTCGTCAACGGTGTCGACGTGTGGATCAACACTCCGCGCCGGCCGTGGGAGGCCAGCGGCACCAGCGGCATGAAGGTACTCGTCAACGGCGGTCTCAATCTCTCCGAACTCGACGGCTGGTGGGCGGAGGCTTACGCACCCGAGGTGGGTTGGGCGATCGGTGACGGCGCCCAGCACAGCAGCGACCCCGCGTGGGACGCCGAGGAGGCCCAGCAGCTCTACCGGCTGCTCGAAGACGACATCGTTCCGATGTTCTACGCGCGCGACGACAGCGGGATCCCCGACGAATGGCTGCGGCGGGTGCGGGCCAGCATGACGACGCTGACCCCGCAGTTCTCCTCGGAGCGGATGGTGCGCCAGTACGTCGAGGAGCTGTACGCCCCCGCAGCGCGGGACTACCGCGCTCGCCTGGCCGACGGGTGTCGGGTCGGCAGCGCAGTGCAGCGCTGGCGGGAACTGGTGGGCAACTACTGGGGTGAGGTGTCGTTCGGGTCTCTGCACATCGAGCCGACCGGCGGCGGGCACGACTTCCGGGTTCTGGTATCGCTGGGAGCCATTGGGCCCGAGGCGGTGGCGGTGCAGCTCTACGCCGAGGCAGGTGACGACGAGGGGCCTGTGCAGATTCCGATGGACCGCGGCGAGGAGGTCGTCCGTGGCACTTTCAGCTACCACGCCCACGCCGACGGGCCGCGGCCGCCGCAGGCCTATACACCCCGCGTCGTCCCGTGCCACCCGGACGCCTCGATTCCGCTGGAAGCGCCGAATATCTCCTGGTACTGAGCTTCTCGCGGTCAGGAAGCGGTCAACCAGATCGGATTGGTCAGAGCCACCATGGAGCCGGCGTGTTTCCGGCGGCGGATGCTTCTGACCTCGACCCGGGCGAACCGGGCGCAGTGGGCATCGACCTGCCACCGAAGCTCCGCCGACCCCGAACCGTCGACGCGGGCCTGCGCCGCGCGGCCTTCGGCGGTGATGACCGTGACGACGCAGTCAGGTGTGCCCTTGACCGTGACACTGACCGTTACGGCACCATCCGGCGGCACCGACAGCGAGGCGCCCGGGCCGCGAGTGCAGCGGTCGATGCTGGTGATCTGCGCCTCGGCGCGGAAGTCCACTGTCACGGCATCGGACTGTGCCAGGTAACACCTGCCTTCCCGCAACGCGGCGACCAGTGCCGAGGTCTCCAATTCGTCGGCGCGCACCACCGTCTGGGGGTAGCCGACGCGCTGGTGCTCGCCGTGCGAGTCGCTGCCCCCGACCGCGGCGATCCGCCTGCCCCGTACCAGTAGTCGATGCCAAATGCGCAGTGCCACTTCATCGTCGAGGTTCCAGCGGCCGTTCCACACCTCGATCGCATCAACGTCTCGGTAACCGAATTCCCACGCCGCGCCCGGCACGGGCGCCGCCGGGTGGGCGGCGACGACCAGGCCGCCGGCTTCGCGGACCTGGCGCGCGAACCCGGCGAACACCCGCTCGCGGGGCGTGTAGCGCCAGTCGATCCAACACTGCGGTGGCATCCCGATCGCCAGCCAGTGACCGTGGCGGGTCGTCACTTCCTCGCCGCACACCACCACCGGATCCACCGCCGCTGACTCCCAGGCGAGGTTGGCTGCATTGGTGTTGTGTTCGGTGGACGCCAGGAAGTCCAGACCGGCCGCAGCGGCCGCGGCGGCGAGCTCGTCGGGGTGGCAGCGGCCATCGGAATGAACTGTGTGCGTGTGGAGATCGCCGCGATACCAACCCGCGCCGCGCGGCTCGCGGGAGCGGACCGACACAGGAGCGGGTGCCGCGGCTGGAGCCGGAGCGCCATATTCCAGGACGACCCGCGCCCACCACGACATGCCCAGCGGATTGAGCACCACCGGTCCCATCGCCAGCGCCCACGTTCCCGGGGTGATCGGACCGGGAAGATAGCCGGGAGTGGCCGTCGCCTCGGAGACCATGAAGGTCTCGCGCGCCCCGCCCGACCAGCCGCGAAAGCCCGCCGCGTTGCCGACATCGTAGCCGTCGGGGCCGAAGATGCCCAGATCCAGCACATTTCGAGCGACACTGACCACTGCGAACTTGCTGTGACCGACATCGACCCGCAGTCGCTGGACTCCGGGTGGGACAGGGAAGGGCACGTACGCCCACTGGTCGATGCCGAAGCGGAACCGGCCGGAGAATTCCAGCACGGTATCGGAAGACTGCAGAGCAGGGATCTCGGAGCGGAGCACTTCGTGCGGGTGAGCGAAGGGCGAGGTCGCGATGCCGGCCATGGATCCATGGTCGGCGGCACCACCGGTGAGACGGTTACGCCGACACGAACGCCGGCGAAAGGGAAGTGGGCGGCGAAGCGCCGCTGGGAGAGGAATTCGGTCATCTCAGCAGTCGAGAATCTGTACGTTGCCAGGGCGCGGGACTACCGCACCCGCCTGGCCGACGGGTGCCGTGGCGTTATGCTGGCGTCCAACTCCCGGACCGAGACCGCGCAGAGGGGCGTGCATGGTCACCGACTACGACGCCGACGACGCCGCAGAGCTGTACCAACAGGCCAAGAACACCCTGCCGGTCTACCAGGTCGACACATTCTCGCTGCTGCAGCTGGTCGGCGACGTCACCGGGCAGCGAATCCTCGACGTGGCCTGCGGGGAAGGGCATTTCACCCGACTGTTGCGCCAGGCCGGGGCCGCGCAGGCGGTCGGGCTGGACGTCTCGGCACGAATGATCGAGCTGGCTCGCCGGCAGGAGGCCCGCGAACCGCTCGGCATCGAGTACGTCGTCGGCGACGCGTGCACGGTCGCCAATCCTCCGCTGGATTTCGACACCGTGGTCTGTGCTTTTCTGATGGTGTACGCGCGCAGCCGAGCCGACTTGGCGCGCATGTGCGCGGGGCTCGCCAGTCGCGTCCGGCCCGGCGGGCGGTTCGTGACGATCAACGTCAACCCCGATGTGTATCACTACGATCCCCAGCCCGACTACCGCCGCTACGGCCTGGACATGCGGTTGGCGGCCGAGCCCGGCGAGGGCGCCCCGATCGATTTCACCGTGTTGGTGGGGTCCGGCCTGGAAATACAGAACTACTATCTGCCGATCGAGGCCTACCGCGGCGCACTGGAGCAGGCCGGGTTCGCAGACGTGACGGTGCACCTGCCTGTCATCCCGCCGGCCGCGCTGGCCGCGCACGAACCGGGCTTCTGGGACGAACTGCACCAGCACCCGGTGTTCATCCTCTTCGAGGCCACGAAGACCTGACCCGGCGCGCCGTCGTCGCTGCCCCGGGGACTTCGGTCGCCACATCGAGGGAACAAGGTCACCTGCGTGCCGGGAACGCTGCGCCGGCGCCCGGCGGGGATCTACCGTGGTGTGTGAGCGGGAGCACACGATGAATGAATTCATGCGCAGCAGTGACGCATTCACCTGGTCCATGGAAAGCGACCCCCGGCTGAGGTCGACGGTGGTGACCGTACTGGTGCTGGACCGGCTGCCGGACTGGGACGAGGTGCGCGACCGGGTGGAGCGCCTCACCCACGAACTGCCGATGATGCGCCAGCGGGTGGTGAACTCGCCGCTGTCGGCGCCACCGCGCTGGCAGCCGTGCGCCGAGTTCGACCTGAACTTCCACATGCGCCGGGTGGCCGCCCCCGCACCGGGGTCGATCGACGGGGTGCTCGAACTGGCCCGGCTCGCCCAGATGGAGGACTTCGACCGGGCCCGGCCGCTGTGGAAGATCACCCTGATCGAGGGGCTGTCCGACGGTGGGGCCGCCGTGCTGTGCACCTTCCACCACGCGTTGACCGACGGGGTCGGGGGAGTGCAGATCGCGATGGCGCTGTTCGGCCTGTCCGAGCTGTCGGGGGAGGGCCCCGACTCGGTGGTGCCGTCGCTGCCCTCGCTGCTCGACGGGTACGTCGACGCCGCCCGCTACGGCGCCGGGATGCTCGGCGGCACCGCCGCCGCAGCGCTCACGGCCGTCCCCAGGCTGGTCTCCGAAAGCCTGCGCAACCCGGTGAAGACGCTGAATTCCGCTGCCGGGCTGGCCACCTCGGTGTACCGGACGGTGCGGCCGGTGAACCGCACCGGATCATCGCTGATGACCCAGCGGACCCTGACCCGCCGGCTGGAGGTGCACGACGTGCCGATGCCGCAGCTGCGCGACGCCGCGCACCGTTGCCAGGCCGCGCTCAACGACGCGTTCGTCGCCGGCGTGGCCGGCGGACTGCGCCGCTACCACGAGAAGCACGACGTCAGTGTGGGCGCTCTGCATCTGTCCATGCCGATCAGCCTGCGGGTCGACACCGACGCGCCTGGGGGCAACCACATCACGTTGATGCGTTTCGACGTACCCGTCGGCCTCGCCGATCCCGCGCAACGGATCCGGCAGATCCGGGAACGTACCGAACTGGTGCGTCATGAGCGGTCGCTGCCGCACACCCAGGTGATCGCCGGCGTCCTCAACCGAATGCCCCGCTGGTACATCGGCTCGATCTTGCGCCACGTCGACTTCCTTGCCAGCGATGTGCCCGGCATCCCGGTGCCGGTGTCGCTGGGCGGGGCGAAGGTGCGCACCCAGTACGCATTCGGGCCGACGATCGGTGCGGCGGTCAACGTGACCCTGCTGACCTACGTGGACACCTGCGCGCTGGGCATCGACGTGGACACCGGGGCCATCCCGGACGTCGAACTGTTCCACGACTGCCTGCGGGCCGGTTTCGACGAGGTGCTGGCGCTGTCTGGGTCCTGATCCTGCCGTCAGCTCGCCAAGACGTGCGCGGCGACCGTGCCGTTCTCCCATCCGGCCACCACGCGACCCGAGGGATCCCAGGCGAGCGCGGTGGCCGAAGACGGTTCCTGCCAGGTGTCGCGGGTGCCCACAGCTCGCCCCGGGGGGACGCTCTGCGGCTTCCACACCGCTACCCGGCCGTCGGCTCCCGACGACGCGAGGTGCTTGCCCTCAGGTGACCAAGCCAGCGCCGTGACGACCTGCTCGTGGCCTGCCAGGATCCGCGGCGTACTGCCTTTCGGCCCGGATCCGCGGAAGTCCCACACCGTGACATTGGAGCCACCGCCGGAGGCCAGCAGAGCGGAATCGGGGGAGAAGGCCAGGGTGTTGATCTTGGTCGGGTAGCCAGACATCGCGAGTTCCTGGCCGGGCCGGCCCACTCGCCAGACGTGCAACGTGGCGTCCTGGTTCCCGCTGGCGGCCCAACGCCGATCCGGGCTGATCGCCAACGCCAGCAGCGAGCCGGTGAACGGCAGGACCTCGGCCGCCGCAGAATCCGCAACGTGGAAGACATGGACGCCGCCGTATGCGGCGCTCGCGACGCGGCTTTTGATCCAGGCGATGCCGGTGACGGTGCTGTCCCGGTCCCGACGCATCAGTTCCCTACCGTCGGAGGAGAGGACGACGACCGAGCGGCCCAAGCCGGCCGCGAGCCGTGCACCGTCGAAGCTCCATGCCAAAGCCGAACACCAGCCGCCCCCATACTCGGCGAGGGTGGCCCCTCGATTGTCGACGATCGCAACGCCGTCGATGGATCCGACGGCGAGGCGGGCCCCGGACGGTGACCACGCCACCGTCAAGGCGCCGGAAGACACCTGCCTGCGAATGTCGATCGTGCCGTCGGCGCTGATCAGGGTGAGGCTGCCCTCGGCCCCTGCGACCGCCACCCGGCCGTCCTTGGCTGCCGACAGCGCGGCGACGGCGTCGTCGACGTCGACCCGCCAGGTGCCCCGCGCGGTGGCGAGCGGGCTCATGCGCTCGCCAGGCAGGCGCGGAAACCGGCCTCCAGTTCGGCGCGATCGAGGTTGCGGCCGATGAACACCATTCGATTGGTCCGTTCTTCCGCGGCGCCCCACTCGCGTCCTTCGGTGCCGTCGAAGAGCATGTGCACGCCTTGGAAGACGTACTGCCGGGACTGGCCGTCGAGGGCGAGAATGCCCTTGCTGCGGAAGATGTCGACGCCCCGGTAGCCGAGCAGTTCGCCGAGCCAGGTGTTGAGTTTGTCGACGTCGATGTCGCCGTCGATCTGGAACCCCACCGATGTGACGGTCTCATCGTGCTGATGGTCGGTCTGCTCCAGGAACGCGGGATCGTCGAGCAGCACCCGCTGCAGGTCGAAAGCGCCCACGTCGAGGATGCGGTCGAGGTCGACCTTCGCGTCCTGTGCCCGCACGATCTCGGCGGCGCCGTTGATCGCGTGCAACCGGCTCTCCACGGCGGCCAGGTGCTCGGCGTCGACCAGGTCGACCTTGTTGAGGATCATCCGGTCGGCGAAGGCGACCTGCTCGACCGCCTCGTTCTCGACATCGTCGGGTTTGACTTCGTCGAGGTGGTCGAGCACGTGTGCGGCGTCGACCATCGTGACGATCGCGTCGAGGCGCAGCCGATCACGGATCTCGTCGTCGACGAAGAAGGTCTGGGCCACCGGCGCCGGGTCGGCCAGCCCGGTCGTTTCGATCAGGATCTGGTCGAATCGGTCGCGCCGGCGCATCAGCGCTCCGAGGATGCGGATGAGGTCGCCGCGCACGGTGCAGCAGATGCAGCCGTTGTTCATCTCGAAGATTTCCTCGTCGGCGTCGAGCACCAGCGCATCGTCGATGCCGACTTCACCGAACTCGTTCTCTATCACAGCGATTCGTCGCCCGTGGTTCTCGGTCAGGATGCGGTTGATCAGCGTCGTCTTACCGGATCCGAGGAAGCCGGTGATCACGGTGACGGGAACGCGTTCATCGATCGCGGTGGTCATGCTCGAGTCCTTCCGGGTAGGCGCTGAGGGTGTCGTGCAGGTGTGCGGCAGTCACTTCGGCGGTCGGCGCTGCGAACTTCCAGCTACGGCGAGGCGAGCCGAGGACGGCGACCACGGTCTCGACCGGTGGGCAGCCCGGCTCGGCGCACGCCAGCTGCTGGATCACGACCGTGGCGACCTCGTCGAGTGACAGGGTTTGGCGGACGGTGGCTTTGAGCAGTTCGAGGTGATCCGGCGCTGCCTTGGCGGCCGACGCCTTCGCACCGCCGGGGTTCACCAAATTCGTCACGTCGGCACCCTCCCTGGTCGCTCCACTCGTCTGAAAATGAAAAGCGTTTTCAATACGGTAGCGCGGAAATGCGACGAGGTAAAACCGCCCGGGCCGGCACTCACGAGGTGGGGCCCGCGTGGTCCCGGGTGCCTGGCCCACCGGTGCTCAGGTCAGCGCAAGTGCGTGGCCGGCCGGGGCAATGCGGCCCCGTCGACAGCGATGTCGACTTCCTCGTTGTAGAACGCGACCATGCCCGCGATCGACGCCACCGCTGGCAGCGGCGTCTGGTAGGTCCAGGCGAGGTCGGGGTGCACGACCCCGCCGGCGTGCACCGACCAGTAACCCGAGGTGACCCCCTTGTACGGGCACACCGTCTGGGTGTCGGTGGCCTCCAGATGCTCGAACGCCACATCGGTCCTGTCGATGTAATACCTGGTCGGCAAACCTGTTTCGAAGAGCAGGACCGGGCTGTGGGTGTCGGCCAGCCGCACCCCGTCGAGCTCGACGGTGACCCGGCGGTGCGAACGCAGCGCGTCGACCCGCGCGTACGGGTTGCGCGGGTGTTCGTAGATCGGTTCGTCCTCCTCGAACCAGGACAGCGCCGCCCAGTCGAACCGCACCAGACCGGCCACCGGGCCGCCGCCGTCGTCGTCGAAGATCCGCGCGGCCGAGGAGTGCGTGGTCGACTTGCCGACCAGCGAGAACAACCGCGATGGGCCGAACTGCACGGTCTGGGCGCGCTGGTCGTCGCGCAGCACACCGGGCCGAACATCGGCCAGCGGCACGTAGTACTGCGGGTAGTACGGCACCTCCCACACATAGCGCGCGGCCAGCGTGTCGAAGAGCAGCTCGCCGTCGAGGTATCCACGAACCCGCCGCGGCGACGGTTCGACCCGCCCGCGCGCTGCTGCGGGCGGCGGGTAGTCGGCGGCGGGACCCGGTGCGGTGTCGGTCATGATCGGTCTCCTCGTTCATCGGTGTCGGTGTCGTCTGGCTGCTGCGATGCCGGCTCGCCGTGGACGGAGCGGCGCGGGTGCGACACCCAGCGCAGCGGCCGCAGCCGCCACGGATGGTTCTCGTGCGGCCACATCCGTTCGATGGCGGCGTTGAACTCCGCGCCCAGCAGCACCGCGAACGCGGTCAGATAGAGCCACAGCACCACCGCGATCGGCACCGCCAGCTGGCTGAAGAGGGCGTCGTCGCGGACGCTCAGCGCGAGATATGCGCGCAGGCCTGCCGAGGCGGCCAGCCACAACACCACCGCCAGTACCGCGCCGGGCAGATCGCGGCGCCACGGCGTCTTCCACGGCACGCCGACGTGATAGAGCGTTGCCAGAGCCGCCAGCACGAGCACGATGATGCTGGGCCAGAACATCTGGTCGAGCAGCCGCAGCGTGGCGTGGGCGACGGACTCGGGCGCCAGCCATTCGATGAGCCGCGGCCCGAACACCATCGGCGGCAGGATGGCGACCGCGCCGACCATAGCCCCGACGGTCATGCCCAGTGCCACCAGCCGGCGCCGCCAGCCCGGGCGCGGCGTGACGCCGTAGGCGATCGTGATGGTCTCCAGGTACCGGTTCAGCGCACGTGAGCCGGTCCAGACGCTGAGCGCCAGGCTGATGGACACCACGCTGCCCCGGGTCTGGGCGAGCACCGTGTCGACCGCGCGCTCATAGGCCGCATAGGTCGGGTCGGACAGAAACGATTCCGGGATGCCGAGAACCAGTTCGCTCAACTCGGTGCTGCCCTGCGGTCCGAGCGCAGCGGCGACGAAACCCAGCGACCCCACCAGCGCCAGCAGCAGCGCCGGCAGCGAGATCAACGTGAACAGAGCGGCTTCGGCGGCCAGACCGGGCACCCGGTCGTCGATGGTGCCGCGGCCGGTGTGCCAGATCAGCCGCGCAGTCTGCTGGGCCGGCCGGGGGAGGCGGGCGAAGCGCTGGGCGCTGCGCCGCTCGAGCTTCGAGCGGGTGGCCAGCACACGCCGCGTCACCCGTGACTGCAGTTCCCGGCGGTCGCTGTCGCTGAGCATCACCGTCGAGCCTAGGAGACCTGTCAGCCTCCGGCCGGATGGTCACGCGTGGGGTGGTTCGAGCACGCCGTTGCGTCGCGCCCGGCCGAAGTTGGCCATCACCCTGTCCAGCACGGTGCTGTAGGCCGAACCGTCGTTGACCACCTGCTCGAGCCCCCGGTGCCGGAGGTAGGTGTCGAGGCGGCGGTCCAGCGGGGCGTCCCAGCTGCCGTGCTCGGTGTACTCCGAGCACAGGAAGCCCCATGCAATTTCATCGAGTGCGGCGGCATCGAATCGGCGCACCCATGCGAGGTCCGACATCACAGTCTCCTGACGTCCTGGCTCCGATCATGCTCGTTCCTGGGCCGGTAGGGAAGACCTCGCCGGGCGGCGACCCGAACTCACATCGAGATCTCAGCAAGGCGCGGCGACGTATCTTGGAACAGGGCGGCATCGTGGTCAGCTCAGCGCGATCCCGGCCACCCCGCCGACGTAGAGCAGCAGCATCAGCACCGTCTCGAACCCGACGTTGCCGAAGCCGTGCTTCTGCCGTCGCAGCAGCCCGAGCATGAGCACCGACACCAACACGATGGACAGCGCCACCCAGGCCATGTCGGTGGCGGCGACGGCTGAGTAGATGGTGCCCTGCCGGTACACGGCGTCGAGCACCACCAGAATGAGGATGTCGAAGGTGTTGCCACCCAGGATGTCGCCGACGGCCAGCGACAACGAGCCGCGGCGCACCGCGGTGACCGCGACCACGAGTTCGGGCAGCGAGGTCGCGGCGGCGGTGAAGATTCCGCCCATCAGCGACTGGTCCATCCCCACCTGAGCTGACAGGGTGGGTGCCACCCGGGCCAGTACCCATCCGCAGCCGGCGACGAGCCCGGCCAGAACCACGAAACTGACCCAGGTCTGCAGTCCGCTCAACGGCGGCGCCTCGTCCTCGACTTTTTCGGGCGGGTTTTCCGAGGTCAGCCGCGGCTGCCACATCGGCGCCTCCTCGGCGCCGCGGGTCAACCGCAGGCCCAACAGGTAGCCCAGCACGATCAGCACCGACACCGGGTGCAGCCCGAAGCTGCCCAGACCGGGAAGTGCCATCGCCATCAGCGGCAACGCGAGCAGGCCGATCAACACCGCACCCTGCAACAGATTGGGCTCCGAGGCCGCGTCGTGTTCCAGGTTGGCACGCCGATAGGCCATGTCGGCGATCGCCAGGAACACCGTCTGCACCGCGATTCCGCCGACGGCGTTGCTGACCGCCAGTGAGGCGTCGCCTTGCACGGTGGCGGCCACCGACATGATCGACCCGGACAGGGAGGTCACCGCGCCGATCAGGATCGCACCGGTGAGCAGGCCGCCGAGCCCGGTGATCCTGGCGATCTCCTCGGCGCGGCGGGTCAGCAGTACCCCGCCGAACCCGATCAGCGCGGCGGCGAGGGCGAACAGCAGCACGTTGGCCGTCAGTGACTCAACCATCGCGCACTCTCGTCGGCATTGTCATGGTGCCGGCGTGCCCGGGGCACACGGGACCAAAACACCTGGCGCGAAGTCAGCGGCAGATCGGGTCGATGCGGCGGAAGGCATTGCGGTCGACGACGTCGGATTGCCGTGCATCGATCATCCGGTAATGGCGGACCAGGCCCAGGGCCGCGGCGCTCGGCGGCTTCGGTGATCGGCAATCGATGCCCGGGGGATTACGGCATGCGCATCCGGTCAGGCCGCCGCCACGTCGTCGTCGATCGGCGTCTGGGAAATCGTGTAACGGCCGTTACCGTTGGGGTTGGGTGAGTCGAAGTACACCCCGTCGATGTGCCAGACGGTGTTGCCCGCCGAGAGGGTGAAGTTGCCGGTGTCGCGGTAGATGGGCTGTTCGGCGTAGATGCTGGACACCGTGTGAGGCGGCACGGTGGTCTTGATCGTTTCCTTGAACGTGTGGCTCTGGGTCCACGTATGGCCGTAGGTCGCGCTGACCTCCACGGTGACGAGGTCGAACACCTTGGTGCTGGCCTTGGTGCCGATGCTGATGCTGTCGGACTGGGTCTGGGTGTCACTGATCTCGACGTCGTACTCCTGGTTTACTTCGGTGTCGTTGGCCAATTGGTGGCCCACCAGATGTTCGGCGTCGTAGGTCTCGGCTTCGTCGGTGACGTCGAAGTTGCAGCTGGCCGGTGAACCGTCATAGCAGAGCCCGTTGAGGATCTCGGCCTGTTGCTGTGCGTCGTCGGCGGTGTAGGTGATCACCGAGCCCGGCGCGTCGGTCAGGTACAGCGGCGTCAGCGTGTTGTGTTCGGTGTAGGTGCCGGTGCAGTTGCCGACCGGGCAGGTCGCCGCATACTTCGGGATCGTGCCCGTCCAGGCGTCACCTTTGATGCGGATACGGAACTTGGTCTCCCAGTAGGGAAGGTCGTCGTCGGGCCCGGTGCCCGGCACCCCCGCGAACACCGGGGTGAGTTCTCGCGCATCGTATTCCGGGCTCTCCAACTGGAACCCACCGCTGGCGCCCGGCGCGAACGTCGCCCCGATCGCCGGTGCCGAGGAGACGTTGCCACCCGGATTGGAGTTCTGCACCTCACCGTCGCTGTTGAGGTATCCGATGAACTGAATGGTGTAGCTGCTGAGGTTCCAGAACGTCCACGTGGTGCTGCGTGCGCCGACATTGCCCTCGCCCGGGACCGCAATGACGCTCACGGTGCCGTCGGCGGTGTTGGCGACGTAGACGTAGTTCTCCAGGGTGGCGATGCCGGTGGGGGCGGCGCCGACGTCGACGGTGGACACCGTCGTGGTCAGTGGATCGAACACCGCCACCGCGTCGCCGGTCTCGGTGCTGATGTACACGGTGCCGTCCGATCCGACTGTCACCCCGGTCGGGTTGTCACCGATGGCCACAGTCGCGGCTGTTCCGGTGGTGATGTCGTACTCGGTCAACGTTCCGGAGTCGGTCACGAGCAGCCCGTCGGCGTCGACGAGCACGCCGTCGGTGTTGACGATGTAGAGGCGTTGCCCGTCGGGGCTGATCGCGATGCCCTGCGGGTTGACACCGACGTCGAAAGTGGTGGTGCCGGCCGGGTCGGCGATGTCGAGCACCGACACGGTGCCGTCGCCGGAGTTGGCCACATACACGGTTTCGCCATCCGGACTGACCACCAGCGCCACGGGTGCGGTGCCCACCGGAAGGTCGTACAGCCGGGTGTAGGTGTCGATCTCGATGACCGACACCGTGCCGGCATCGGTGTTGGCGACGAACAACCATCCGTCGTCGGGGCTGACCGCCACCCCGCGCGGGCCCGCCCCGACCGCCACGGTGCGCAGCACCGAACCGTCCTTGGTGTCGATGACCGACACGGTGTCGGCATCGGTGTTGGCGACGAACAGCAGGGTGGACCGGGTTGCCGCAGCGAGCGCTGAGGGGCCGGCGCCGACGTCGATCGTGGTGACCACCTCGTGGGTGGCGGCGTCGATGACCGTGACCGTGTTGTCGTCGGTGTTGGTGACGTAGATGCGCGATTCGGTGCCGTGGCTGACCACGGCCACCGCCGAGGAGGCGACGCCGACGTCGATGGTGTCGGTCTCACGGTGGTATGCGGGTCGCAGCGGTGCGGCGATCTCGATCGTGACGCTCTGTTGCGCACTGTCGGTGATCCGCACGCTGAATCGGTCGGCGAGTTCGTCGAGGGCACTGTCCGGCGCCGCCGCCGCGAGCCTCGCGGCCTCATCGGGCTGGTAGGTGAACGACCCGTCGTCGCCGATCGTCAGCGTGCCCATGCCGACGTCGTCGACTACGTCGTAGCTCAGCGCTGCGCCGGAGGCGTCGGTGTAGTTGATGGTCCCGGTGATCTCACCGGTGTCGGCGTCGACATCGACGATCGTGTATGCCGCCGGGACGTCCACCGTGATGGTGGCTATCGTCCGTCCGGCCGTGAACGGGTTGAGCAATGAGGCCAGGCCGTGCAGGTGCCACCCGACGTCACGCACCGCGACCTCGAACACCTCAGTGTAGCCGTCGGCTCCGAGAGGCGAATCGGGTGTGTAGGTGAAGCTGCCGTCGGCGTGCAGTTGCACCGATCCCGCGGCGGGCCCGGTCAGCACCCGGAATCGCAACGGATCGCCCTCGAAGTCGCCCGCACCCAGGTCGCCGAGGACACCGGAGGGGGTGAGGGCGGTTCCGGTGGGGTCGAAGTCGATGGTCGGCGCTTTGTTGAAGAACGTCGGCTGGATGAACTCGCGGTCCAGCCAGGTCCATAGTGACCGCAGTGGCTGGGCGTGCGGTTGTGGGATGGCGCCCGCCGCTTGCGGTACCGGCGCCGCCTGCTCCTGCGGTGCGGGCTCGGCCGTCGCCGGTTGCTCGATCTCCACCTGCTCAGCCGGAGCGGGTGCAGCTGGCTGCGATAGGGAGCGCGGGCTCGGCTGTCGCGAATCACTGGGCTGTTGCGAATCACTGGCGGCGACGGCGAGGGTCGTGGGCGGTGCCGAACTGTCGGAGTCTTGGTCGGCCGGCCGCGGTTCGGTCGCCGACGAATTCTGCTGAGTGCTGTCGTCGGTGTCTGCGCGCTGTTGGGTCGAGGCCCCCGTGGTGCGCGGTGTCGCGCGGGCGTCCTCGTCGAGTTCGTCGTCGTCCTCGTCGTCGCGGGCCGCTGGTGTGTCGTCGTCTTCCGGATCCTGGCCTGAATCCGTCGGATCGTCCGGCGAGGACGTCAAGGACGTCGAGGACCGCTCCGACGAATCCTTGTCGCCGGCGCGCCCCGATGAATCATGATCGGACGCCACACCGGAATCGTCATCCGAATCAGCACGCTTCGCGCTCCGAACCGGATCTTTGTCGTCTTTCTTCCCATCAGGGTCGGAGGACTCGGAGGAGTTTGTGGCGCTGTTGGATTCGGAAGACGCAGAGCTCGAATCCGAGTTTTCGGCGTGGCTCACGCCGGCGCCGACGAAAAGCAGGAGCGCCCATCCGATACCCGCCAGGAGCGACACCGCGCTGGCTCTTGCGATGAGAAGAATTGCGCGAGGCAATGGTTCACCATTGTTCGCAGTGGCCATGGCGCACCCCCAGGTGGTGATCTGCGGTGTGACGAAGCAGTATCATGCCCAACCGAGCTGTTCGCGGTTGCAGCTGCTGTCAGCCAACAACTTTGGCGACAACGCGTCAAGGAATATACTGACGCGGGCGAAGATTCCATCGGGTCGACAGTTCGGGTTCACACCGCTGTCGTTCGTAGTTTCCGGCCGGAGCCTCCTCCGGGCTGTTCGAAGGTGTGAAAAGCGCTGTACAGCAACGATTTAAAAAACCCGCGGCGTTTTGCCGCCGAGTTCCGGTGATGGGCTCAGCAGCATGGTCACCGGGCTGCCGGGTTGCCGAGCAGTCCGATCGGCTACCTGGAGCGCACCGCTAGCCGAGGTTGTCGGTCTTCTCGGCGCCCGACCGCGCCATCGCAGGTTTGCGGGCAAGTAGTGCGGTCATTCGCAGCGCGAGATTGCGCGCGGCTATCCCTGGACGGGTCGATGGCACGAGGAAGTGGGCGCCGGCTCCCACAAGGCGCTGCCGGCGTGCGACGAGACGGCCGTGCCGGTGCTGGTAGGACTGCAGTGCGGCCAACGGATTCCGGCGATCGCCGGCGAGTGAATCGGCAAGTGTCGCCGCTCCGGCGATGGCCATCGACGATCCGTCGCCCAGCAGGGTCACCGCGCTGGCGGCGTCGCCGACCAGAGCTATGCGGCCCGTCGACCAGCGTGGCAGCCGAATGCGCGACACCGAGTCGAAGTACATGTCGTCGGCCTCGCGGGCGCCCTGGAGCAATTCTTCTGTACACCAGCCCATTCCGGTGTAGATCGAGTCGAGCAACGCGTGCTGGCCGAGTCGATCTGGAATCGATGCGATCGGCTCGGGGCGGCGAAAGATGAAGGCGGCGATGCCGTCGCCGGTTCCCGGGTGCCAGGACAGCAGTCGATTCGGCGCATTGCGCAGCAGCACCGTGTGCCCGTCGTCGAGGCGCCCACCCAGGTTGGCGGTCGCGACGAAGAGTCCGGTGGGTCTTTCGAAGCCTCCGCCGAAGGCCAACCTGCGCACGCTGGAGTGCAGTCCGTCGGCCCCCACCACCAGGTCGAAGCGCCGCGCCGGCGCGTGTGCGAACGTCACTTCGACACCGTCGCCGTCCTCGACGAGTGCGGTCACGGTGTCGCCATAGACGAATTCGGCGGCATCGCGGCCGGCGGCGGTCAGGATCGAGGACAGGTGGCTACGCGGGATCTCGATTCCGCCGTCGCGGTGCACCGGCATCCAGCCGATGCGCCGCCCGTTGTGGTCGACCGCCGCGACGCCGGTGGCCACGGTTGCCGCGTCGCGAAGTCGGGGAAGCACGCCCATGGCCGCCACGACCGGCAGCGCTGGGCCCGCAACGTCGACCGGGCTGCCACTGGACCGCTGGCCCGCGCTGCGCTCGACGACCACGACGTCGAACCCGAGCCGGCCCAGCCGATGCGCCACGGTGGCGCCGGCAATCCCTGCGCCGACCACGAGGACTGAAGTCTTCGAACTCACCTCGTCCACATTATTGCAGTTGCTGCAAAAATGCAATGACTGCAATAATGCTACGAGTGCGGCAGTCGTATCGTGGTCCGATGACCCGCCCCGAGCCGACTCTGCGCGAGCGCAAGCGGCGCCGCACCCGCGAGGCGATCGTCGCTGCCGCCCAGGAGCTGTTCGAAACCCACGGCTACGAGGCCACCACGGTGGCAGACATCGCCGACGCAGCCGAGATCGGCGCTCGGACCTTCTTCACCTATTTCGCCAGCAAGGACGAGGTGTTGCTGCCCGAGGTCGACGCTCGCATCGATGCGGTGCGCCAGGCGATAGCCACCCGCGGCGCGCACGACGGCCCGGTCGAGGTCCTTTCCCGCGCACTGGCGGCGGTGGTCGCCGGCGGCCAGGATCTCGTGGGCCCGCGGGCCGAGCTGCGAATGCGCCTCATCGGGTCCCAGCCGGGTATGCGCGGTCGAGCCGCGGCGCTGCAGGTCGATGCCGAGCGGGAGATCGCAGGTCTCCTACAGCGGGAATTTCCCGACCGACTCGACCCGGTTGCGGCGGGCGCGCTGGTGGGCGCGTTCGTCGGGTCGGTGACCGGAGCGCTGCGGGCTGTCCTCGACACCGCCGATCCCGGCGACATCGGAACCACGGCATCGGCGATCACCGATGCCGTCGACGTCGCGCTGCGACCGTGGCGCGACAACGCCTGACCGTCGGCGAGCCGGGCGCCGGTCAGCGGTAGACCAGATCGATGCGCCCGAACGCCCCCAACGCGTGGTCGTCGCAGAATGCGTCGTGGTCACGCCGGCTGCGGTCGTCGGCCTCTTCGGCGTAGCGAACGATGTCGTCGACGAACAGGTCGGGCACGCCTATCGCGTCGACGATCTCGGGTTCGACGTCGTGGTCGAGCAGACCGGCCTCGTCGGAGAGAGCGTGGGCCTGGGCGAGGACTTCGCCACAGATCTTCGCGTAGTCGCGCCACTGCTCGAACGACAGATCGTCGAGGTCGACATCGTCCCGGAACCACGAGCGCTCCCGCACCAGGAAACTGATGCCGCGGTGTTTGATGCTGCCGTAGAACCGGTCGCCGCTGACCAGCTGCACCCGCTGGCCGTGCACCACCCGGTCGGCGTTGCCGTCGACGAGGTGCTCCGATGGCGGCACCAGACTGTCCAGCGCCGACCGGCGAGCCTGCTTGAACTCGAGGAGGATGTCGTCGGAGGCGTCGGGCAGCGGTCCCTCGATCATCACGTAGTAGCGCACCAGCCCCAACGACGCGGTGCCCTGGCCGCGGCGCTCGGCGACGTCCTTGACCCGCATCGAGCCGGCGCGAGCCGGCACCGACAAACCGGACTCCTCGACGTAGCGGTCGATCAGTGCCTGGAACTCGTCACGGCGACTGGTGATCGGCACCAGCTTCTTGCTCGACTTGAAGCCCGTTCGGGTCTCGTTGTAGTACTTCTTGGCCAGCCACTTTGCCCGGGTGCCGTCGGTGGCGCCGTCGAGCAGATCGGCAACCAACTCCGGAGCGTTGTCTCGGCGCATGTCGGCGGAGCTCTCGTTGTGATTGGACGCGTAGCCGGTGATCCGGTCGACGTAGCCGCGCACGAACGACCGAGCGATCTTCGCGCGTTTACCGCGGCCGTACCCGCCGATCTCGTCGGCGGCGATCAGGAACCCGGTCGCTCCTCGCTTGAGATCCCAGGTGAAGGGGGCGTAGAAGACCTCGTCGTAATCGTTGATGCCGAAGATCGGCACGTTGTCGGCATTGGGCATCACGCCGAAGTTCTCGGGGTGGACATCGCCGGCGGCCAGCACGGTCGGCATCCAGGAGTCCTCGCCGGCCATGTCCCGGTAGAACAGCAGCGCCGTCCCGCGAAAGAACGAGAACCGCGAATCGGCCAGCTTGTCGAACTTCTCGAACGCCTCCTCGTTGTGCCGGGCGATGCGCAGCTGGTGGTCTTCCCGGATGGTCTGGCGGACGTGGACGCGCCGGTCGTTTCCGGTCAGCGTCCTCGGCAGTGCCACCATCTCGCCGGCGGCCCGGGCCTGGGCCAGGGCTTTGAACGCCGACATCCGCGATGCGGTCCGTCGGCTCGAGCCGCGCGGTTCGTCGCGGGCCGACACCCGCCCGCCGGCGTCGGTCTGGTCGATATCGCCGTCGTCGGGGAGCACCTCGCCGGTCTGCCCGTACGTGCTGTTCTCCGTGAGCGCGGTCAGGATCTCGGTCTTGCGGGCCTTCGCAGGCAGGTCCAGCCCCAGTGCCCTGGCCGTGTTGTACAGCTCGTCGCGGGTCGCGGCTCTCTCGTTCATACCCGTCTGATCTATCCAGCGACCGGCCCGGCGAAACCGATTCCGGTCGACGCCGCCGCCTGAACGCGGAATTCTCAGCCAAATCATAACAAATACTATTCAAATAATGGTTACTATCTGAATATGACAGCCAATGAGAAACCGCGCCGTCTCACCCGCGCGGAGGCCCGGGCCCAGACCCGGGAACGGTTACTCGATGCAGCCGCCGAAGTCTTCGCCAGGAAGGGCTACGGCGCCGCATCGGTCGAGCAGGTCGCCGAGGCCGCGGGTTTCTCCGTCGGCGCGGTGTACTCCAACTTCTCCGGCAAGGAGCAGCTGTTCAGCGAGTTGATGGCCGAACGGGCCGCGGGCCGGGTCGACGCGATCGTCGAGGCCATGCAGTCCGCCCGCGCGCAGGGGGGTGACCCGCTGGGTGCGCTCGGCCGGATGCTGATCGCCGCCGCCGACAAGGACATCGAGGTGGCGGCGCTGCAGACCGAGTTCTGGTTGCACGCGGTGCGCAACCCCGACGCCATGCAGGTGCTGGCGCGGGGCACCGACCGCACGCTCGGGCTGCTGCGCGACGTGGTGGCCGGGCTGCTCGACGATCACGGTGTCGACGCCAGCGTCACCCCGGAGTCCTTCGCCGTCGTGGTGCTCGCGCTCTACCAGGGCCTGGTGCGGCAGCGCCGCACCGACCCGGCGCGCGTCTCCGAGGAACTGTTCGGCCAGGTGCTGTCCTGGCAGCTCGCCGGAATGCCCAAAGCCACCGAAGCCACCGAAGCCACCGACCGGAAGTAGGAGCCCACATGGACAACATCGCCGCCATCTTCATCTACGCCATCCCCGCCTTCCTGGTGCTGATGGCCATCGAGTACCTCGGCTACTACCGGGAGAAGCGTGACGCCGCGCGAGACGCCGCCGCGACAGCCCGGCCCAAGGCCGGAGTGTCGGCGCGCGACTCGGCAGCCAGCGTGTCGGTCTACGCGATCGGCCGCGTGGTCAAACCGCTGGACAAGTTCGTCGAGTTGCCGATCGTGGCACTCGCCGCTGCGGTGGCACCGGTGACGCTGTCGGCCTCACAGTGGTGGGTCTGGGTGCTCGCCGTGCTCGGCGCCGATCTCGCCTACTACGTCAAACATCGCATGTCACACCGGATCCGGCTGTTCTGGACCGGCCACAGCGTGCACCACTCCAGCCAGCACTTCAACCTGTCCACGGCACTGCGGCTGCCGTGGCTGATCCCGGGCGCTTTCCTGACCTCGGTGGTGTACGTGCCACTCGCCCTGATCGGGATCCCGGTCTGGATGATCTTCCTGGCCCAGGCGATCGTGCTGCTGTTCCAGTTCCCGGTGCACACCGAGCGGGTCGACCGGCTGCCGCGCCTCATCGAGTTCGTATTCAACACCCCGTCGCACCACCGGGTGCACCACGGGGCCAACAACCCGTACCTGGACAAGAACTACGGCGGCATCCTGATCATCTGGGACCGGCTGTTCGGCAGCTACGCCGAGGAGGTCGAACCGGTGCGGTTCGGGCTGACCAAGAACATCGACACCTTCAACCCGATCAAGGTCAACTACCACGAGTTCGCGCTGATGGTCGGTGACGTGTGGCGGGCACAGACCTGGCGCGGCCGCTTCGGCTACCTGCTCAAACCGCCGGGCTGGTCGGAGCGCGCCACAGCCGAGGTCCTCGGCCCCGTCGAGCGCGAGCAGGTGGTCGAGGCGCGCCAGCTGGTCTGAATCCGCAACGAGCGTACGGTTTCTGACGAATACCGATGTGGTCCCGTCAGAAACCGTACGCTCGCGCGGTAGGGCTGAGCGGAGCAGACGCCGGCCGCCGTTCCGGTGCCGGCCTACACCGTGCCGGCGGGCTGACTGTGCGTTTAGTCCGAGCGCGACCGGGAAACGTCAACGTCGACGGTGCCGGCGACGATCGGGGTGGTCGTGAACCTGTTGAACATCGGTTTGGTAGTGGCCGCGGGATCGGTCCTGGTGCTGACGTTGTTCTCCGAGCGGCTGAGTTCGGCGAGCCTGCCGGCACCGCTGCTCGCGGTCGCGCTCGGCGCGGTGCTGGGGCCGCACGCGCTGGACCTGCTGCCATTCGACCGGCTGGCCGAGTACCGGGACCCTCTGCTGGAGGAGGGGTCGCGCCTGGCGCTCGGCGTCGGTCTGGTCGGTGTCGCGCTGCGGCTGCCGCACGGGTACTGGCGGCGCAACTGGCGCTGGATCGCCGGCATCATCGGCGCCGGGATGGCGGTGATGTGGCTGACCGCGGCCGGTCTGCTGGTGGCCGTGGGCATGCCGCTGACGATCGCGCTGCTGATCGGCGCGATGCTCACCCCGACCGATCCCATCACCACCACTCCCGTGGTCACCGGGGCCAACGCCGAAAAGTACGTCCCCGCGAGAGTTCGGTTCAACTTGTCCGGGGAGAGCGGGGTCAACGACGGCCTCGGCTTTCTGTTCGTCATGCTGCCGCTGCTGCTGTTGACCCTTGAACCGCCCGGCCGCGCCTGGGGCGACTGGCTGCTCGAGGTCGTGCTGTGGCAGGTGTTGGGCGCAACGGTGCTGGCCGCCCTGCTGGGGTGGGTATTGGGCAAGCTCTACGTCGCTTGCCGGCGGCGCGGCTATCTTGACGACGGCAGCCTGCTCATCGTCGCCATCCCGGTCGGGTTGTTCACACTCGGCCTACTCAAACTCATCGGAACCGACGGCATCCTGGGTGTCTTCGTCGCGGCCGCGATGTTCGGACAGGTGGTCGGGCAGTCGGCCGAGAACATCCAGGACACCGTCGCCGACGCGCTGACCCGGCTGTTGATGATCCCGCTGTTCCTGCTGCTCGGTGTCTTCCTGCCGTTTGCGGAGTGGACCGCGCTGGGGCCGGTATCGCTGCTGGGTCTGGCAGCGGCGGTGTTCGTGCGTCGGGCCGTGGCGGTGTGGCTGGTCAGCCCCGCCTACCGCGGTCTGCACAGCCGCCCCGAACTCGCCTTCATGAGCTGGTTCGGCCCGATCGGCGTGTCGGCGCTGTACTACGCGATGGACGCCTCGAGCCGGATGGGTGACGACCGCATCTTCACCTATGTGTCCTTCGCGATCGCGGTTTCCGTGGTGCTGCACGGCCTGTCGACCGTGCCGCTGAGCAAGTGGCTGAGCACTCACGACAGCCGCACCACGGAAACCGCTGCCGGCGAACAGGGTTAAGCGGCGGGGCTTAACCCACTCGGCCGGACACGTACTGCTCGGTGCGCTCGTCTTCCGGATTGGTGAAGATCCGGTCCGTCTGGTTGTACTCGACGAGGCGGCCGCGGGGATTCTCCTCGTCGTCGTCGAGCTGCACCATCAGGAACGCGGTCATGTCCGACACCCGCGCCGCCTGCTGCATGTTGTGAGTGACCACGATGATGGAGTAGTCCTTCTTCAGTTCCATCATCAGATCCTCGATCCGGCCGGTCGAGATCGGGTCGAGCGCCGAGCAGGGCTCGTCCATCAGCACCACATCCGGCTTGGTGGCGATCGACCGCGCGATGCACAACCGCTGCTGCTGACCGCCGGACATGCCGTAGGCGTTGTCGTCCAACCGGTCCTTGACGTCATCCCACAGTGCGGCCCGGGTCAGGGCTTCCTCGACGATGTCCTCGAGCTCGCTCTTCTTGGTCGTACCGAGGATCCGCGGCCCGAAGGCGATGTTCTCGAAGATCGATTTCGGGAACGGGTTGGGCGCCTGGAACACCATCCCGATGCGCTTGCGCACCTCGACGGCATCGACGGACGGGTCGTAGAGGTCCTGACCGTGATAGTGGATGTGCCCCTCGATGCTGGCGGCCGGGATGAGGTCGTTCATCCGGTTGAAGCACCGGATCAACGTGCTCTTGCCGCACCCCGACGGCCCGATCAGCGCGGTGATGTTGTTCTTGTAGATGTCGAACGTGACGTCTTCGACCGCGGGTTTCTTGCCGTAGCGGACGGTGAGATCTTCGACGGCGAAAAGCGTTTCGCGTTCGGTTTCGCTCTGCGGCTCACCGCGCTGTTCACGCGACTCGCGGGCGGTCTCCTCGACCGAGGGCAGCGCCTGCACGGCCGGCCGCTCGTCCGGGCCGGTGTCCTGCTGAGGCTCGTTTCCGGTTGGGGCAGTCGTCTTCTCTGTCATGGTGTCCTCACCAACGTTGTTCGTATCGATTGCGAAGGAAGATCGCGAACGAGTTCATCGCCAGCAACAGCACCAGCATCACGATGATGCCTGCCGCAGCCAGAATGATGTACTCCTCCTGTGCTCTGGCGAAATAGTTGAAGATCTGAACCGGCAGAACCGTGTACCTGTCGAAGAATCCCTCCGGGACGAATGTGACGAACGTTGCCGCCCCGACCAGCAGCAGTGGTGCCGTCTCCCCGATGGCCCGGCCCACCGCGAGGATCACCCCGGTGGCGATACCTGGGATCGACGCCGGCAGCACCTGGTGCCGAATGGTCTCCCATTGCGTCGCGCCGACCGCCAGCGACGCCTGCCGAATCGAGGGTGGGACGGCGCGGATCGCTTCGCGCGCTGCGAGGATGACCGTCGGCAGCACCAGCAGGGCCAGCGTGATCGAACCCGCAGCGACGACGAAGCCCAGACTGAGCGGTCCGCGGACGATGAACGCCAGGCCCAGAATGCCGTAGACGATCGACGGAACCGCGGCGAGGTTCTGGATGTTCAACTCGATCAATCGGTTCCACCAACGTTCCCGGTCGGCGTATTCCTCGAGGTAGATCGCCGCCCCCACCCCGAGCGGGACCACCAGCGCGATGACTCCGCCGATCACGAAGATCGAACCGACGATCGCGTTGAGGAAGCCGGAGTCCTCCGGGAACGGTGCGGTCGGCTCGGTGAACAGCTCGATGCCCAGCCGCGGGAAGCCCTCGACGAAGGCGTCGATGATCAGCGCCGCCAGACCCGCCATCGACAGTGAGATCATCAGCAGCAGAAAGGCATAGAAAAGGTTCCCGCTCACTCGCTCTCCGGTGGGGCGACGCCCCAGGTGAGCTTCGGTGGCGGCCCGGGCGCCGGAGGTGGCCAGCCGGGTCCGCGGAGTGTAGGTCTTCGTGCTCATTCGTACACCTGCCTGTACTTGCGCACCAACCGGATGCTGATCGCGTTCATCGCCAGCGTCATCACGAACAACAGCAGGCCGACGGCGAAAATCGTGTCGTATTCGATGGTGCCGGTGGCGATGTCGCCGGTAGCGGTGACGCCGATGTAGGCCGTCATGGCCTGGATGGACTCGGTGAAGGTGATGTCGAGGTTCGGGCTGTTGCCCGCGGCCATCAGGACCACCATGGTCTCGCCGATCGCGCGGGAGACACCCAGCACGATCGCGGCGACGATGCCGGACAATGCAGCCGGGAAGACGACCCGGACGGACACGCGGGCGCGACTGGCTCCCAGGGCGTAGGCGCCGTTGCGCAGTCCCTGCGGCACCGCCGACATCGCGTCATGGGAGATCGAGGCGATGATCGGTACGATCAGCAGCCCGATCGCCAGGCCGGCCGCGCCGGCGTTGAAGACGTTGGGGCCGTCGCCCAGGAAACCTGGCCAGTGGTCCTGCAGCAGCGGGGTGATGAACGAGAACGCGAAGAAGCCGAACGCCACCGTCGGGACACCCTCGAGTACTTCGAGGATGGGCTTGACGATCTTGCGCACCCAGTCTGGGGCGTACTCGCTGAGGTAGATCGCCGCGCCGAGCCCGAGCGGGATGGCGGCGAGCAGCCCCCACAGCACGACGCTGACGGTGCCCGCGACCAGCGGGAGGACTCCGAAGCTCTCCGGTACGAACGACGGGGACCACCGCGTGCCGAACAGGAAGTCGAGTGGCGCAACGGTTTGGAAGAACTGCAGCGCGGGACCGACGAGTGACACCACGATCGCGACCGTGGTCGCCACCGACAGCGCCGCGCAGATGGCCAGGATGGCCTTGATGATCTTCTCGCCGTAGCGAGTTTTGCCTTGGAGCCGGGGCGGTTGATCACGCCTGGCCAGGTCCGCAGCGGTGAGTGTGTCTCGTGAAACCACGGGTTACCTGCTTTCCCAGTAGTTGAAGTAGTCGGCACCGCCCCGGATCCCGGTCGGCCGGTCTGTGCGAACAACCGGCCGACCGGGTCGGGTACCTGCCTCAGAATGGGACGTTCGGTCAGCCGGAGGTGAGGCTTTCGACCTTGTCCCTGGCTTCTTGGAGCTGCTCATCGGTGAGCGGGATGAAGCCCGCCTTCGGCGCGACCTCGTTGACGTTGTCGAGGAAGTAGTTCACGAACGCCGCGACCTCGGGGCGCTGCAGAGCTTCCGCTGACGGGTAGATGTAGAGCTGGCGTCCCAACGGGTTGTAGGCGCCACTCTGGGTGGCGTCCACAGTCGGCGCGGTGCATTCGCCGGAGTCGTTCTGGATCTCCAGCGCCTTGAGCCGGTCCTCGTTCTCCTGGAAGTAGGAGTAGCCGAAGTATCCGATCCCCCCCGGTGAGCCGGCGACACCGGTGACCGTGGCGTTGTCGTCCTCGCCGACGATGTTGACGCCTTCAGAGCGCTGTGCGCCCTCCTCGCCGGTGACCGCCTCGGTGAAGTAGTCGAAGGTTCCGGAGTCCGCACCCGGGCTGAAGATCTGCAGCTCTTCCTGGAACGGCGGATCCAGGTTCGGCACGTCGGCCCACGATGCCGCGGCGGCTTCGGGTCCGTAGATGGCCTGCAGCTGGTCGACCGACACGCAGGTGACCGGGTTCTCCGGGTTCACCACGACCGATAGCGCGTCGTTGGCGACGGTGATCTCCTCCCACTGGATGCCCGCCTGCTCGCAGGCTTGGCGCTCCTCGTCACTGATCTGACGCGACGCATCCGAGATCGCGGTCTCGCCGTTGCAGAACTTCTCGAAGCCGCCGCCGGTGCCCGAGGTGCCCACCGACACCCGCACGTCCGGGTTCTCCTGCTGGAACATCGCCGCGACCGGCTCGGTGAGCGGGGCGACCGTGCTCGAGCCGTCGATGATGATGTCGCCGGACAGGTTCTCGCCGCCGGCGCTGTCGCCGCCGCCTTCGCCGCCCGAACCGCACGCGGTGAGCAGGAGGGCGGAGCTCGCCACCACGCTCATCGCCACCGTTCGCGGACTGTGCCGCTGTCCCATGATCGTCCTCCTCAGTCTGGGTGGATTTGCCAAGCCTGTGCCCGGCTGCAGTGCGCATAGCCCGTGAGGTGGAGCGAAGGTCGTCATCCGATGAACACGAAGTGAATGATCGCGTCGTGAGCAGCATCGGCCCAGCACGTTATCGGAATGTTATGCAGGCCCGGTTTGCAACAAATTCCCAGCTGGCTGCCGCTTCATGGCGACCAAAAGATTTGCCGGCAGTTGGTATTACGGTCAGGTCGACGGCGTGAGCTCCGCCGCCCCGAACGACACGTTGAACCGGTCGCACCAGATGCTGACACTGGTCAGCCCGTCGACGTCGGTGCCGGCCGGGACCGGATAGTTGGCGCTGCCGCGGTTTCCCTTCAGCGAGCCGAGGTCGACCCAGCGGCCGTCGTCGAACACCCCGGCGCCCTCGAGTCCGGGGGTGACCGGTGCGTCGGTGAGCCACACCTTCAGGTCCGGGCCGTCACTGGTTTCGAGATCGGCGACGCGCACCACCAGTGAGTCGTCGGGCAGACGCAGCAACTGCACCGCCCCGCTGGTCTCGTGCTCCTGGCTGACCAGATCCCCCTGGGACACCACCTCGGTGACCGCGGCGCCGGTTGCGGTGACCTGTGGGCCCGGAACGTCCGGGCCGGCCGCCACCGTGGGTGGGGCCTCGTCGACGGTGGTGTTGGTGAACAGCTTCCACGGCTGGAACCAGTACGCGCCGAAACCGGCAGCCACGACGAGGACGACGAGGCCGGCGATCACGGCGGGGTGGCGCAGAAAGCGCAGCCGCGACCGGGGCGGCTCATTCGATTCGCTCACCAGCAGATTATCGGGCGCCCGGGCGCCGTCCGTGGCCGATCCCGGGAATCCGGTGACGGTGCACCGGCAGGTGCCGGTGCCGTCGGGTCACAATACGGGGGTGACCGTCGGACTGATCTGTGCGATCGAAGAGGAACGGGCCCACCTGGGCCGCGAGCTGGTTGCGGGCAGGAGCGAGGTGATCGCGCACGCGCGGTTCGACACCGGGGTGCTCGACGGTCACGAGGTGGTGCTGGTCGGTGCGGGCATGGGCAAGGTCAACGTCGCGGTTGTCGCCAGCCTGCTCGCCGACCGGTTCGGTTGCCGCGCAATCGTTTTCTCCGGGGTGGCTGGAGGTCTGGATCCGGCCCTGGGCATCGGCGACATCGTGGTCGCCGATCGCGCGATCCAGCACGACGCCGGTGTCATCGAGACCGGCGGACTGCAGCATTACCAGGCCGGCCACGTTCCCTTCATCAATCCGACCGGAGAATTCGGCTACCGGGTCGACGCCGACCTGCACTCGCGGGTTCGCGACCGGCTCGACGGACTGACGCTGCCACCGGTGTCGCGTGCCGCGGGCGGCTCCGAACGTCCGCCGCGGATCGTCTACGGCACCGTGCTGACCGGCGATCAGTTCCTGCACGACGAGCCCACCCGGCAACGGTTGCACAGCGAGCTGGGCGGATCCGCGGTCGAGATGGAGGGAGCGGCCGTCGCGCAGGTGTGCCAGGCGTTCGGCATTCCGTGGCTGGTGATCCGCGCGCTGTCCGACCTGGCCGGCCGGGACTCCAGCTTCGACTTCGCGGCGTTCGTCGACGAGGTGTCCGCCAGCTCGGCCGCCATTCTGCGCCGGCTGCTGCCGGCGCTCTGAGCAAAGCGCCGCGGTGTGCGAGACTGAGTCGGCCCAGCGTATGGATGCGCGCGGATTCCGCGGCACGACGGACGGACTCACACTTCCACGATGACCGAATCGACGTCGACGCCCGGTCCCGCCGAACCTGACGACTCGATGCAAGGGGCGGTCCTGATCTGTCTGACCGCGCTGGTCGCCGGAGCGGTCATCGGGCTGGTCGGCGGCGCCTTCCGGTGGTGTCTGGAACAAGCCGAGCGGCTCCGCCTCGACCTGGTCGACTGGGCACACAGCCTGCCGGGACCCAGCTGGCTGATCCCGATCGCCGCGGCCGCGATCGGGGCCACGCTGGCCAGAATGATCGTGATGTGGGTCCCGCTGGCCGCGGGCAGCGGTATCCAGCATGTCGAGGCCGTGTATCGGCGCGAGGCCAAGCCCCCGTCGATCCACCTGCTGCCGGCGAAGTTCGTCGGCGGTGTGCTCGGCATCGGGTCAGGTCTGGTACTCGGGCGTGAGGGGCCGACGGTGCACATGGGTGCGGCGATCGGCGCCGAGGCCGCGCGCCGGGTGCGGCTACCCATCGACGAGGTCAGGATGATGCAGACGGCCCTCGGCGGGGCCGGACTCGCCGTGGCGTTCAACGCGCCACTGGGCGGCACCCTGTTCACCCTCGAGGAAGTCACCAAGTCGTTCCGGGTGAAGACCGTGCTGGCGACCCTGTGCGCGGCGGCCTCCGGCGTCGGGGTGATGCGCTGGGTGCTGGGGAACCGGCCGGACTTCCTGGTCAACACGATCGCCGCCCCGGAACTGCGCTGGCTGTGGATGTTCGCCCTGTTCGGCGTCCTCACCGGGATCATCGGGGCGATCTACAACCGCCTGGTGCTGTGGTTCCTCGACAAGGTCGGCGCCATCGGGCGGGTGCACCCGCTGGGCAAGGCCACCATCGTCGGCGCGATCGTCGGGTTGGCGATGTTCGTCTATCCGCTTGCCGTCGGCGGCGGCGATGTGCTGACCGAGATGATCCTCAGCGGGCAATACTTCGTGCTGCCGGTCATCGTCGGCTATCTGCTGGTGCGGTTCGTCGCGGGGCCGCTGTCCTACTCCGCGGCGGTGCCCGGCGGGCTGTTCGCGCCGCTGCTGGCACTCGGTGCGCTGTGGGGCCTGCTGTTCGTCGGCGTCGTGGACGCGGTCTGGCCGGGGGATCTGGCTGGCCTGGGGATCCCGATGGCCCTGGTGGGGATGGCCGCTTTCTTCGCCGCGACGGTGCGCGCCCCGGTGACCGCGATCGTGCTGGTCATCGAGATGACCGCGACCACCGAGGCCGCCATCCCGATGCTCGCGGCCACCGCGGCGGCCGTGCTGACCGCCACCCTGGTCGGATCCCCGCCGATCTACGACAGCCTGCGCGAACGCATGCCCCCCGAAGTCCCCGAGAAGAGCTGACACCGTTTCCGGCGCCGGTCGCACCCGGCTTGGCTACCGTGACGACGTAGGCAGACAGCGTGCGCACGAGCGGAGGCCCGCCATGGACGACCTGCGACCGGACCGGATCATGGCCATCGGTGCCGGTTACACGACCGCCAAGGTGCTGCTGTCAGCGGTGGGGATGGGGCTGTTCACCGTGTTGGGGGACCAGCAGATGACGGCGGCCGAGATCGCCGAGCGGCTCGGGCTGGTGGCGCGCCCGGCCACCGACTTCCTAGACACCCTGGTGTCGGTCGACCTGCTCGACCGCGACGGTGACGGCCCGTCCGCCCGGTACCGCAACACCGCCGAGACCGCGCTCTTCCTCGACGAGCGCAGCCCGGCCTACCAGGGCGGCCTGCTCAACATCTGGGAGGAACGCAACTATCGCTACTGGGCGGATCTGACCGAGGCGCTGCGGACGGGGCGGGCGCAGAGCGAGGTCAAACACTCCGGTCGCCCGTTCTTCGAGAACATGTACTCCGACCCGCAGCGGCTCGAGGTCTTCATGGCGGCCATGGACGCCTCCTCCCGGCGCAACTTCGAGCTGCTCGCCGCCCGGTTCCCGTTCCAGGACCATCAGCGGTTGTGTGACGTCGGGGGCGCCGACGGGCTGCTGACCCGCATCGTCGCCGCGGCGCACCCGCACCTGGACTGTGTCAGTTTCGATCTGCCGGCGGTGACCGAGATCGCGCACCGCAGGATCACCGAGACAGGCCTCGGCGACCGGGTGCAGGCGGTGGCCGGCAGTTTCCTCACCGACCCGCTGCCCGCCGCGGACGTCATCACGATGGGAATGATCCTGCACGACTGGAACCTCGAGCAGAAACGTGCGCTGATCGCCAAGGCCTACGCCGCGCTGCCCGAGGGCGGGGCGTTCATCGTGATCGAGTCCCTGATCGACGACGCCCGGCGCACCAACACCTTCGGCTTGACCATGTCTTTGAACATGTTGATCGAGTTCGGCGACGCATTCGACTACACCGCCGCGGACTTCCGGCAATGGTGCACCGAGGCCGGTTTCCGGTCGTTCGAAACCATCGCACTCGACGGCCCGTCGAGCGCAGCGGTCGCCTACAAGTAGTGCTCAGCTCTCGTCGGGGATGTCCCGGCGGGTCTGGTCGCGGGCAGGTGCATCGGGGTCCTCGTCCTGATGGTCCAGTTTCTCCTGCAGTTCGCGCTGCTGCTCGGTGGCCCGGGTCGCGTCCTCGGGCGTGGGCGGAGGAATGCTGTTTTGGTCCACGGCTGCAGGGTTGTCAAATCGGCCACCGGTGAAACACCGCACACTCACAGCCCGGGTGAGCGGATTGTGAAAACCAGGCAACACGGAGCAACACAGCCGTATAGGAAGCGTCTCGGATCGGCAATATCGTCCGGGAATACGTGGAGGGTCCCTGTTTCCACCTTCTCCACGCCCCTGGAAGGCCCAGATGTCATATCTGAAACCGAAGGACTTCGTCGGCGACATGATCGATGCCGGCGCAGCCAAAGCCAACATGTCCACCCGCGACACCCTCATTCGCGCCTACATGGCCGGGGCGATTCTGGCGCTGGCCGCTGCGTTCGCCATCACGATCACCGTGCAGACGGGCAACGCGCTGGTCGGGGCCGTGCTGTTCCCGGTCGGCTTCTGCCTGCTGTATCTTCTCGGATTCGACCTGCTCACCGGCGTGTTCACGCTGGTACCGATTGCGCTGCTGGACAAGCGCCGCGGGGTCACGATCAAGTCGATGCTGCGAAACTGGGGTTGGGTGTTCCTGGGCAACTTCGCCGGCGCCCTGACGGTGGCGATCATGATGGCCATCGTGTTCACCTACGGGTTCAGCGTCGACCCCAACGAGGTCGGTCAGAAGATCGGCGAGATCGGGATGGGCCGCACCGTCGGCTATGCCGAGCACGGTGCGGCGGGCATGCTGACGCTGTTCATCCGCGGAGTGTTGTGCAACTGGATGGTGTCCACCGGCGTGGTCGCCGCGATGATGTCGACCAGTGTTCCGGGCAAGGTCATCACGATGTGGATGCCGATCATGCTGTTCTTCTACATGGGGTTCGAGCACTCGGTGGTCAACATGTTCCTGTTCCCGTCCGGCCTGATACTGGGCGGCGATTTCACTGTCAGCGACTATCTGATCTGGAACGAAATTCCGACTGTGATAGGCAATCTCGTGGGCGGCCTGGCCTTCGTCGGGTTGGTGCTGTTCGCCACCCACGCCCGCACCGGTCCGTCGCGGCTGGATTCGCTGGACACCGCTCCCAACCGCGAAGGAGTCAACGCATGACCCCGATCATGGCCAAAACCGAAGCCGCTGAACTGATCACCGCGGCCAGGGTCCGCAAGAAGCTGAGCTGGTCGGACATCGCCACCGAGCTCGACGCCCCGCTGGTGTGGTGTGTCTCGGCGCTGCTCGGTCAGCATCCGCTGTCGGCGGCCCAGGCCGAGAAGGTGTGCGCGCTGCTCGATCTGGATGCCGCGGTGGGTGAGAGCCTGCAGAGCCAGCCTGCCCGCGGGATCGACCCGGCGCTGATGTCGGATCCGACCATCTACCGCTTCTCCGAAGCGCTGGCGGTGTACGGTCCGGCGATCAAGGAACTGATCCACGAGGAGTTCGGTGACGGCATCATGAGCGCGATCAACTTCAAGGTCGACGTCGCTCGCCGCGAGCATCCCGAGGGGGATCGTGTCGTGGTCACCTTCGACGGCAAGTTCCTCGACTACCGGTGGTGATGTACGGATAGTCAACGACGGCCGGCCAGGCAGCCCCGGGTAGATGCGCGCATGCGCCCCGCCCGGGGCTGTCGGCGCGTCAGTCGTCGGTGACGGTGAGCGTCACGTCGATGTTGCCCCGGGTGGCGTTGGAGTAGGGGCACACCTGGTGGGCCTTGTCGGCCAGTGTCCGGGCGGTGTCCTGGTCGACGTGGGGCAGTGTGATCTCGAGTTCGACCGCCAGTCCGAAGCCGTCGCCGTTGCTGCCCAACAGGACTCGCGCTCCGACGGTGGAGTCGGTGGTATCGGCCCCGTCCTGTTTGGCCACCAGCCGCAGCGCCGAGTGGAAGCATGCGGCGTAGCCGACCGCGAAGAGCTGCTCGGGGTTGGTGCCGGTGCCCGCGCCGCCCATCTCCTTGGGGATGGTGAGTTCCACGTCGACCTTGCCGTCCGAGGTCCTGCCGTGGCCGTTGCGGCCGTCACCGGTGGCGAGGGCTTCGGCGGTGTAGAGGGTGTTCATCGGTGTGCTCCCTGTTCTGTTGTGGTGTCGCATCGTTCGGTCGATGCCGTGTCGGCACAGACCGCCTGGTCATCGAGGCCATCGGGGCCCGCCAGACATGTCTACCACAATTTGATTGTGCACAACTGATCAGGTTCGGGAGTGCCGACCCGGTCACTCGGGGGCGTGCCCGTGCAGCCGGGGATTGGTCAGATGCGGACGACGGAACGGATCGCGATCTCGACGGTCTGGCAGAGCCGGCAGGTCAACGGGCGGACCTTCAGGCGGACGTTGGCGATGCGCAGCGCACGTTGGCACATCGGGTACGGGCAACCGCACGACAGGGTGACCCAGAACTGCGCCGGGTGGGTGTGCGGCCCGCAGAACCTGTGGCAGCTGCACAGAATCTCGGGCTCGAAGTCCAGTTCCGCCAGCGACGGTTCGGCCAAGGTGGTCACGACACCTAAGGCTAAAGTGTAGGTCGAGACTAGTGCGGGAGGCGCGCGCGGCCGATCCGGGAACTGCGCCCGGCCGGATCCGGGTGACCCGGCCGAGCGCGCCCCGGGTTCTACAGCCGGATCCACCTCCCGAGGAACCAGAATCCCCACCCGTCACCATTGCCCGCCGGCATCGGATGCACCTGCTGACCGTTGTAGTTGAACGGCTGGTGATCGCGGCGGCCCTGATCCATGCCGCGGTTCTGCCAGCCGCCGTTCGGGGCCGGTGCGCCCTGGCAGGCCGGAGCGTTGGGCCCGCCGCACGGCGGGGCGGGCTGGGCGTTCGCGACGCCCATGCCGAACAGGCCCGCGGCCGCGACGCCGCCGGCCGCCAGCGAGGCAGCGACCTTCGGGGTGAGATTCATGGTTGCACTCCGTTTCTCCTCGTGCTCGCGCGGCCGATCACCGCGCCGGAGGCAACGCTAGGCAGCGGCGATGGGGTAGGGCTGTGGCGAGAATGGGTGGCCGCTTTGCATCCGATAACGGATCGAAAACGGTGTGCCCACAGCGGCATCGCGAGAGGCGACTACCGTGCGCCGCTGACGTGCGCGCCCGCATCGCCGGGCAGGCGCAGCGTCTCGACCAGCGTCAGAGCCAGTACCAAACCGAGTGCGGCGAACGTCCATGCGTAGGAGGTGAGAACCGTCAACAGCAGCGCGCCCACCGCGATGCCCAGCCCGGCGGCCAGCTCCTGCACCGTCGCGTTCAAGGTGTTGGCATGGGTGAGCTCATCACCGTCGACGTCGGCGAAGGCCAGAGTGTTGTAGGCGGTGAAACCGATCGAACGCAGCGCTCCGCTGACATAGAGCACCGCCGCGATCAGCGCCGCCGGCATCCCCGGCTCGAGCAGGGCCAGCAGGCCGAACCACGCCACCGACAACACGCCGTTGACCAGCAGCACCCGCTTGATCCCGCACCGGCGCATCAGCGGAGTGGTCAGCGGCTTGATGGTCAGGTTGCCCACGAACAGTGCTGCCACCATGAGTCCGGCGCCGAACGGCGACCAGCCGAACTCCAGCTGGAACATCAGTGGCAGCAGGAACGGCACGGCCGTGATGACCAGCCGGTACAGCGATCCCGCCGACACCGTGATCCGCAGGGTGCGCACCCGCAGCACCCCCAACTGCACCAGCGGGGCGCGGGCCCGGCGCAGATGCCACACCGCGGCGGTGACCAGCGCCACGGCGGCCAGCGCCCCCGACCCCACCACCAGCCGGTCGGTGCCGGCGACTCGTACGTGTTCCAGGGCGACCAGGGCCGCGGCGATCCCGGCGCCCAGAAGGAGCAGACCGGGCCAGTCCAGCGGTTTGGCCGTCGCCGTGGGGCCGCCCCGGATGAGCTTGGCGGCCAACACCAGTCCCACGATGCCGATCGGGATGTTGACAAAGAAGATCCAGCGCCAGGATCCCAGGGTGGCGATGCCGCCACCGAGAACCGGGGCCAGCACCGGCGCCGCGAGCGCCGGCCAGGTCAGCAGCGCGATCGCGCGGACCAGATCGGATTTGGCGCTGGACCGCAGCACGGCCAACCGGCCGACCGGCACCATCATCGCGCCGCCGAGGCCCTGCAACACCCGCATGCCGACCAGCATCGACAGTGAGGAGCTGAGCGCACAGCCGAGCGAGGCCACGGTGAAAACCGAGATCGCGGCGAGGAACACGGGCCGGATGCCGAACCTGTCGGCCATCCAGCCGCTCGCCGGGATCAGAACCGCCACCGTGACCAGATAGGCCGAGATGGCGATGTTGACGTCGACCGGGGCGACGCCGAACGACGCGGCGATGGCCGGGATGGCCGGCGCGATGATCGTGGAGTCGAGGATCTCCATGAAGAACGCGCCGGCCACCAGCAGAGCCATGCCGCGGGGAAAGCCCTGCGGAGCGTTCGGTGTCACCCACCGAACGTAGTCGTGCTCAGCCCCCGCAGTTCAGCGACACGGTCACCTTGGGCTTGGGGATCACGGTGAACACGTTGATGTCGTCGTCGTCGAACGGAATCAGCTGGGCCGACCGGCCCATGTTGCGCACGTTGGTCACGCTGCATTCCTCCAGCGGGGCGCTGCCGATCCGGGTGACGCGGACGTCGAAGCCCTGGGCCTCCAGGCCGGCGATCGTGGTTGCGGCCGATCCGGGCTGGGCGGCGGCGGGAGCGGCCAGAGCCAACAACGCACCGGCCGGCAGGACCGCGGCTGCGATGAACTTCTTCATGATGAATCTCCTTGCGTCGGTGGGCCACTGGGGTCACCACGGTGAACTTTGACTGACACCGATGATTCCGCCCCGGGCCCGGCGGCGCTTGGAGCTTCTATGGAGATTGGGTGGAGATTGCGAAGGGAGCTCAGCCGCTGACGACGGTGCCGTACTGCGGGCAGTAGGCGGCCACGGCGCTGCCCATCAGCTGCGTGGCCTCGACGGCGGCCAGGCCCTCGCCGACCATCGCGGTGGTGATCGCGGAGCGGATCTCGGCTGGGGCGATGTTGTTGGCACTGCCTTCGGCGACGATGTCGCAGACGTTGTTGCCGGCGGCGATCGCCGCCTCCTCGGTCGGGAAGACGATGCCGAGATCGGCCAGGGCGTAGAGGAACTGGGCGTCCCCCTCGGCGGCCCAGGCCGCCGGTGAACCCACCGCCAGCGCAGCGGCGGCAGTTGCCGCGACGAGGCTCGGCAGACGGACGTAGCGGGCGTACATGGGGCCTCCCTGTGCGATGTCTGTGAGGATGGTAGCCGCGGCGGCGCCTCGAGCCGGTCATTTGCCGCCCGTGCCCGCAGCTGTGATGGCGGCGTGCCCGTGGCCGACCGGCGGTTTCGCCGGCGCCGGGGTCGGTGAACCCGGACCGCAGCGGGTTGGGCCGCCTGATGACGGGTGGGGGGTCACTCCGATAGCCTGTAGGCGGTTGTGTGCCAGGTTCAGACTGCAGCCTCACTAGATCGATCGTGATCAATCGTGTGCGTCCGGATTTCTCCTGGGCTGCGCACCCAGAGATGAGGCCTCCAACGTGCAGCAATTCAGCGAACGCGCAGTCGGCGAGACGGATGCCGTCATGGTCGTCACCGCCGTCGGTGCGGTCGACATGTTGACCGCACCCGAACTCCAGGAATCCATCGACGCTGCGATCGCGTCCCGTCCCGCCGGACTGATCGTCGACATGACCGGCGTCGACTTCCTCGGGTCGGCGGGCATGCAGGTGTTGATGGCGACCCACAACAGGCTGGACGACGGGACCAGGTTTGCGGTCGTCGCAGACGGTCCGGCGACCAGCCGTCCGCTGAAGATCACCGGGATCGCCGACTACGTCGAGCTGTTCTCGTCACTGGACGTCGCGCTGACGAATTTCTCGGGCTGATCCGTCGGAGGTTTGACGGTCTCCGTTTCGGGGAACCACCGCTTCGCTCAGTGGACAGATGAGAACGGAGCGTCGCCGTGGCCGACAACAACTCGGGCCCGCAGGAAGCCGTCAAGGGCGTCGTCGAAGGCGTCAAAGGCAAGGCCAAAGAGGTGATCGGCGTCGTCGCCGGCCGCGACGACCTGCAGCGGGAGGGTGCGGCGCAGCAGGACAAGGCCGACGCCCAGCGGGCGGTAGCCAGGAAAGAGGCCGAGGCCGACAGTGCCCGGGCCGCCGCGAAGGCCGCCGAAGAGCGCCAGAAAGCCCAGCAGCGGTAGCCGCTGCCGCGACACCCGCGCACATCGATGACAGTCACAGCCATCCCCAGCCGTTCGGCAGGCAGCCGGCGCCTGGCCGCCGGGCCGGCGTCGTTGACCCTGGGATGCCGCACCCGCGGCCGGGGAGCCCGGGCCGAGAAAACGATGTCGGTGTCCGGTGAGGTCGACTCGGTCAACGCCGCGGAGTTCGCCCGCGGGGTCCGCGACAGCATCGGCGTCTGCGCCGGGATGATCCTCGACCTCACCGAGGTGGACTTCATGGCCGTCGACGGTGTCTCGGCGTTGCACGCCATCAACGCCCACCTGCTCAGACAGGGCGTCGAGTGGTGCGTCGTCGCGAGCCCTGCGGTGAGCCGCGTGCTGGACCTGTGTGATCCCGAGGGGCTGATACCGATGGCGCGCATCTCGTCGCTGCGCGGCGCCGAAACGGCGTAGCCGGCCGGCCGGCTGTCCCACCACCCGCCGCCTCAGCTAAGCCTCAGCTAAGCAGCGTCCGCGAGGCCGCGACCCACCGGGGCCCGGATGTGGCCCAGGGGTGCTCCGATGGACCGACGTGCCGCCGCGACCGCCGTGTCGCTGTGTGATTTAGCGCTCACTTTCTCCGCGGAAAGCTAAGAAAAAGTCATTCGCCGGTGTCGCCGGGGACCCGTAACGGACGCTGGGAGAACGCCTTCGGTCCTGTTCACACAGTGTTTACTCGCCACCGGCGAAAGATAACGAACCCATAACGAAGAGATTCCTAAGCAAGGCCTGAGAGTGCGGCCGCAACCGTGGCCGCACGCGGCTTCGGGGAAGGTTGACGCCCGTTTTCCGTCGCTAGACTCGACGCAGGTCACGCCCGAGCCGGGCGTCACGACAGGGAATCTAGGGCCGGCGCAGGGTCAGGCCGGCGGAGGTACCAGGAACTCATGGCAAACTTTGTGATGCCCAGGGGGCATGAGATGCGTGATGGATTCACACCGGAAATGAGCGGCGCGGAACTGGGGGCCGCAGCCCACAGCCCGGCCGTACGGGAACGTGAACTGACGATCGGCCGCGGCCCGGTCGGCGACATCGCCGCCGGTGGCGCCGCCGTGCTGATCGCCAACCCCGGCGACGACTCGGTCTCGATCGCCGACCCCAGCGGGCTGTCGTTTCACAGCCGCGCTCTGGCCGGGGAGCCGGTGGCCGTCGTCGCCGCCGGCGACCGTGCCTACGTCGCGACCACCTCCGACGAGGACGACGCCGTGGCGGTGCTCGATCTGGACAGCGGCACCGTGCTGGCCACCATCCCGGTCGCCCTCGAGGTGACCTCGCTGGCCGTCAGCCCGGACGGCAAGCGCGTCTACGCCGGACAGGTCGACGCCGGCCGGGTGGCCGTCGCGGTCATCGACACCGGCTCCGAGCGCGTCGGCACCATCGAACTCGGCAGCGGCCCGGGGGCCAACATCGACGCGTTGCGGGTGGACCCGACCGGCAAGCGGGTCGTGGCCGCGGTCAGCGACGCCAACGGCAGCCAGTTGATCATCGTCGACGTCGAGACCTCTCGGGTGCGACGCGTGGTCCCGGTCGGCGCGCCCATCCGCGACATCGCCCACGCCGGAACCGCCGTGTACGTGCTGACCTCTGATCGCGCCGTCGGCGGTGCCGTGCAGGTCATCGACCTCTCGACGTACGCCGTCACCGATACCGTGGCCCTCGGCGGGGCTCCCACGCAGCTGTCGATGAGCCCGGATCTGGCCCGCGCGTACATCGTGGACTACGACCGTGTCGCGGTGCTGTGCACGTTGCGTCTCGAGGTCGTCGAGTCGTTGTCGTTCGCTGCGCGTCCGTCCTGCGTGACGGTGAACGCCGACGGCTCCCGGCTCTACGTCGCCGACTATGCCGGTTCGGTCAACGTGTTCACGGTCTCCTCCACGATCGAGCAGCTCTACACCCAGTTCCTGGTCACCGACCCGATCATCGCCCGCGCGCCACGCGCCCGGGAACTGCAGCCCACGCCCGCCTAGCGGACGTCCGCGGCGGCGGCGCCGTGGTCAGCGTGCACAGTCCAGCGACACCGAGATCGACTGGCGCACCACCACGTCGATGACCTCGCCGTCGTCGCGACCGTGCCCGCCACCGTGGCGACCGACCCCGTCGACGCCGTCGACCACCACTGCGGGAACGGTGATCTGCTGCGGGTTGCGCACCCCGGTCACCACACAGTCCTCGATCGGGGCGCTGCCGACCCGGTCCACGTTGACGGTGTAGCCGGCCAACTCGAGCTGCTCGATGACGTCGAGCGGGTTGGTGTCGGCGCCGGCCAGACCCGTCGCGCCGGCCACCAGCGCCGCCACCGCCGCAGCGACAATCCCCAATGCGCGCATAGCCGATCCTCCGTGAACAGCCCCGACCTGCCGGTTACATCGCTGCGGAGGTACTCACCGTTTCAGCGTTCGGCCCGCTGGTAGGCGGTGACGACCGCGGCGCCGCCCAACCCGATGTTGTGCTGCAGGGCGGCGGTCACACCGTCGACCTGTCGCCGGTCGGCGGTGCCGCGCAACTGCCAGGTCAGCTCACTGCACTGGGCCAGCCCGGTCGCTCCCAGCGGATGCCCCTTCGAGATCAGGCCGCCGGAGGGGTTCACCACCCAGCGCCCTCCGTAGGTGGTGTCGTCGTCGTCGATCAGCTTGGGCGCCTCGCCTGGCCCGCACAGCCCGAGCGCCTCGTAGAGCAGCAGTTCGTTGGCCGAGAAGCAGTCGTGCAGCTCGATGACCTGGAAATCCTGTGGACCCAGCCCGGACTGGTCATAGACCTGCCGGGCGGCCTGCACGTTCATGTCGTGGCCGATGACGTTGGCCGCGCTGCCATCGAACGTCGAGGCGAAGTCGGTGGTCATCGCCTGGCCGACGATCTCGACGGCCTGCCCGGCCAGATCGTGGCGAGCCACGAAGTCCTCACCGGCCAGCACCACCGCGGCCGACCCGTCCGACGTCGGTGAACACTGCAGCTTGGTCAGCGGGTCGGAGACCATCTTGGCGCCCAGGATGTCGTCGAGGCTGTACTCGTCCTGGAACTGGGCATAGGGATTGTTCACCGAATGCTTGTGGTTCTTGTAGCCGATCTTCGCGAAGTGTTCGGCGGTGGTGCCGTACCTGCGCATGTGTTCGCGGCCCGCCGCGCCGAACATCCACGGCGCCACCGGAAACTGCATCTCGTCGATCTCGTTGAGCGCCAGGATGTGCCGCTTCATCGGCGACTCCCGGTCGTCGGCGCCGCCGCCCAGGGAACCGGGCTGCATCTTCTCGAACCCGAGCGCCAGCACGCAGTCGGCCAGACCGCCGCGGATGGCCTGTGCGCCCAGGTACAGCGCGGTCGAACCGGTCGAACAGTTGTTGTTGACGTTGACGATCGGGATGCCCGTCATGCCGAGCTCGTAGAGTGCCCGCTGTCCGCAGGTCGAGTCCCCGGCCACGTAGCCGACGTAGCCCTGCTCGATCGCGGTGTAGTCGATGCCGGCGTCGGCCAGCGCCTTGTCGCCGGACTCCTTGGCCATCTGGGGGTAGTCCCACCCATCTCGGCCCGATTCATGGTCCGCTCCGCGAGCTGTGCGTCCGCCCGGCTTCTCGAACTTGGTCATGCCGACCCCGACGACGAACACACGGCCCATGGCGATCATCCCTTCACGCTGCGTTGCGGTCACCGGAGAACGTAGCGCGCCGGCTCAGCCGAACTCCAGCCACCAGTCGTGCAGTTCGGCCAGATCGGGGCTCTGGGCGTCGGCCAGCACCAGCGACGCGTCGTTCGTCCAGACCAGGTCCGGAGTGCCGTTGTAGGTGCCGCAGGCGACCTTGCCCGCGACATCGTCGGGAGTGTCGGTGTAGTGCCACGTCGTCGGCGACTCGATGCCGGTACCCGGGCAGGGCAGCAGTTCCTCGTTGACCCCGGTGGCCGCGTCGAAACCGGCATCGAGGGTGCTCAGATCGTCGAACAGCGAATAGCGGGTGTTCGCCGGTCCTCCCGGGATGTTCGACTGTTCGCAGTCCACCGTGGCCAGCGCGCTGCCGCCGGGCGGGGTGACCGGCTCGCAGTTGGATGCGTCGTGGCCGACCGACAGCAGCCCCATCAACTGCTCGCTGAGGGATTCGTCCGGCGGTGGGGGCGGTGTGCTGGTCCGGGACCCGCGGGTGGGCTCACGCGAGGCCGTCGCGGTCGGCGCGGCGCTCGAGGTGGTGGCGGCGGTTCCCGATCCCGAGTCGTCGGATCCGAACACCAGCCAGACGCCGATCGCGCCCAAGACCAGGATGGCCACCCCGGCCGCGGCGAACAGCGCGATGATCGCGCCTTTTCCGCCGCTGCCGCCGCCGGATGGGGAACCCTGTGCCGGCCAACCCGGTGGTGGCCCCTCGGGCGGCGGCGGATACGACGCCCCGCCCGGCGGCGGATACTGCGGGCCGCCCGGTGGCGGCGGCGGATACGGCGAACCACCCGGCGGAGGCGGCGGGGGATAGCCGCCGCTCCCGCTGGGGGGCGGGGGATAGCCACTCCCGGCCGGCGGTGGGGGCGGTGGGTAGCCGCTGCCGGGTGGGGGCGGTGGATATCCGCTCGGGGGCGGTGCGGCGGGCGTGGACGGCCCCGGCTGGTCCGGTTGTTCCTGGGGGGAGCCGACGCCGGACTCCCCGTTCGGGTCGCTCATCGTCGCTCCTGTCGTGGTGGTTGAACCGCCATTGATCACCCTAATCGCGGGCCCCGCCGCACACACCGGCAACGGCGCGACGACCTCGGGTTGGCGATTCCGGGTCGCGGCGCGCGGGGTCTGCGGTAGATGTGAATAGAACGTGTTCCAGTTTTGGGTCTGGGAGAGGAGACGACATGGCGTTGCGCGTCGTGCAGTGGGCCACCGGCGGGGTCGGCGTCGCCGCCGTCAAAGGGGTGCTGGAACATCCCGAACTGGAGCTGGCCGGGTGCTGGGTGCATTCGGCGGCCAAGGCCGGCCGGGACGTCGGTGAGCTGGTCGGCACCGCGCCGGTCGGAATCACCGCCACCGACAGCGTCGACGACATCCTGGCGCTGGACGCAGACGCCGTCATCTACACCCCGCTGCTGCCCAACCCCGAGGAAGTGGCCGCCCTGCTGCGGTCGGGGAAGAACGTCGTAAGCCCGGTCGGCTGGTTCTACCCCTCCGACCGTGAAGCCGCACCGCTGCGCGCCGCGGCGCTGGAGGGCGGGGCCACCCTGCACGGCACCGGCATCGCCCCGGGCGGCATCAGCGAGAAGTTCCCGCTGGTGCTCTCGGCGATGTCCACCGGTGTGACGTTCGTTCGCGCCGAGGAGTTCTCCGACCTGCGCACCTACGAGGCGCCCGATGTGCTCCGCTATGTGATGGGGTTCGGCGACACCCCGGAGAAGGCGCTCACCGGGCCGATGCAGAAGCTACTCGACGGGGGATTCATTCAGTCGGTGCGGATGATCGTCGACAAGATGGGTTTCGCCGCCGAGCCGCAGGTGCGTTCGGCGCAGGAGGTCGCGGTGGCCACCGCGCCGATCGACTCTCCGATGGGCACCATCGAGGCCGGCCAGGTGGCGGCCCGCAAGTTCCACTGGGAGGCCCTCGTCGGTGACGAGGTCGTCGTGCGGGTGACGGTCAATTGGTTGATGGGTGAGCAGAACCTCGACCCGGCATGGGATTTCGGACCCGAAGGGCAACGCTACGAGATGCAGGTGCAGGGCAATCCGGACTTCACCGTCGTGGTCAAGGGCTTCCAGTCCGAGTTCGGTGACACCGGTCCCGAGTCCGGCATCGTCGCCACCGCCGCCCACTGCGTGAACTCGGTGCCCGCGGTGTGCGCCGCGCCGCCCGGCATCGCCACCTACCTCGACCTGCCGCTGCTCAGCGGCACAGCCGCCCCGCGGGTGGGGCTAGCATCGGAACATGCCCGCACCCCATGAGATGGAACAGTCGCGCGCGATCCCCGTCGACGTCGGCGCCGCGTTCGACCGCACCCTTCCGATGGCGCTGCCAACGCTGTTCAGCCGCTGGTACGGACCCATCGCGCCGGTGAAGGCCGTCCGAGATCAGTCCGGTGACTGGACCAGCACGGGCCAGACCCGCACCGTCGTCCAGGTCGGCGGCGGCAGCATGCGCGAGGAGCTCACCAGGCTCGACCCGCCGAATGCGTTCGGCTACACGCTGTCGCAGATCACCGGGCCGCTGGCGCCGCTGGTGGACCACATCGAGGGGCAGTGGCGGTTCACCCCCGCGGGCACCGGCACCGAGGTGACCTGGCGCTGGGTGGTGCACCCGAAGTCGCGCGCGGGTGCGGTGGCGATGCCGGCGTTCGCGGCGCTGTGGCGTGGTTACGCCCGGCAGGGGCTCGAACAACTCGCGGCCGAACTGCTGTCCTGATGTGCCGGTTGTTCGGCCTGCACGCGGGCGGCACGGTGTCCGCCACGTTCTGGCTGATCGGCGCCCCGGACAGTCTGGCCGAACAGAGCCGGCGCAACCCCGACGGCACCGGTCTGGGAATGTTCGACGCGCAGGGCCACGCCGTCGTCGACAAGCAGCCGATCGCGGCGTGGCAGGACACCGCATTCGCCCGCGAGGCCAGGGAGCTCACCGGCACGACGTTTCTCGCCCACGTCCGATACGCCTCGACCGGCGGCGCCGACGTCGCCAACACCCACCCGTTCTGCCAGGACAACCGGCTTTTCGCGCACAACGGCGTGGTGACCGGGCTCGAGGTGCTCGACGCTCGGCTGGGCGAGATGTCGGCAACCGACCTCGTAGCCGGGCAGACGGATTCGGAACGGGTGTTCGCCCTGATCACCGCGTCGGTGCGGGCCCACGGCGGCGACGTCGAGGTCGGGCTGCTGGACGCACTGAGCTGGCTAACCGACAATGTGCCGATCTTCGCCCTCAACATCCTGCTGTGTACCGCCACCGACATGTGGGCGTTGCGCTATCCCGACACCCACGACCTGTTCGTCCTCGATCGCCGCCCGGCCGGGACCAGCCCGTTCGCGATGCGCAGCACCAGGATCCGCAGCCAGTCCCGACACCTGGCCGACGTCCCCTCGGTGGTGTTCGCCACCGAACGGATGGACCACGACCCCGGGTGGCGGCCGATGTCCGACGGCGAACTGATCCACGTCGGGGCCGACCTGGCCATCAGCAGCAGCACCGGTCGGCTCCCGCCGCCCCGGCACCGGTTGACGATGGCCGACCTCGGTGGTGTGGCCGCCGAGAGCCAGCAGTGACCGAACGAAACCTCCAGACCCCCGGAAGGAGTCGACCGTGGCGCAGAGCACCGTGACGGGCATCGAAGTGAGCACCCCCACCGGCCCGGTGGGCGCGGCGCTGGCGGTTCCGCCGGGCGAGGGGCCGTGGCCGGGGGTGGTGGTCGTGCACGACGCCTTCGGGCTCTCCGACGACATCCGGCGCAACACCGCGCGCTTCGCCGACAACGGATTCCTGGCGCTGGCTCCGGATCTGTTCTCCCGCAGGGCCTACGTGCGCTGCGTCCGGACGGTCATGCGGTCGCTGGCACAGCGTAGCGGTGAGGCCGTCGACGACCTGGACGCCGCCCGCGCTGCGCTGGCCGGCCGGGCGGACTGCACCGGAAAGGTCGGCGTCGCCGGTTTCTGCATGGGTGGCGGTTTCGCTCTGGTCATGTCCACCAAGGGTTTCGACGCGTCGGCCCCGTTCTATCCGTCCCCGATGCACAACTACGACTTCCTGGCTGACGGATGTTGCCCGGTGGTGGCCAGCTACGGCCGCCGCGATGTGCTCAACATCGGCAACCCGCCCCGGCTCACGACGGTGCTCGACCGCGCCGGGGTGCCCAACGACGTCAAGGTGTACCCCCGGGCCGGGCATTCGTTCGCCAACGAACTGCCCGCCCAGCCGCTGCTGCGCATCGCCGGATTCGGCCATGACGCCGAGGTCACCGACGATGCGTACCGGCGGGTGTTCGACTTCTTCGCCACGCACCTGGCGGCCGACCGGTGACCGGGCCCAGCCGGGCGCTGGTGCTGGCCGGCGGAGGCCTGGCCGGCATCGCCTGGGAAACCGGAGTGTTGCTGGGGATCGGCGACGAGCAGCCCGACGCCGCCCGGGCCCTGCTCGACTCCGGCGTGCTGCTGGGAACCTCGGCCGGTTCGACGGTGGCCGCCCAGCTCGGCAGCGGTGTCGCCCTCGACGACCTCTACGCCCGCCAGCTGTCCGAAGCGGGCGGTGCGCACGAGATCAACCCCGGTGTCTCAGTGGAGGACATCACCGGTCTGTTCCTGTCCGCGATGCTCACCCCCGGGGCCAGCCGGGAGGAGAAGCTGCGCAAGATCGGTGCCGTCGCCGCCGAGGCCGACACCGTCGCCGAACCCGTGCGCCGCGCAGTGATCGAGGCCCGGCTGCCCGCCCACCGGTGGCCCGAGCGGACCCTCCGGATCACCGCGATCGACATTGCCACCGGCGAACTCGCGGTGTTCGACAACGAATCCGGAGTCGACCTGGTCGATGCGGTGGCAGCCAGCTGCGCGGTGCCCGGGGTGTGGCCCACCGTCCCGATCGGAGCCCGCCGGTTCATGGACGGCGGCGTGGGCAGCACGGTGAACATGATCGCTGCGAGTGACTGCGCGGTGGCCGTGGCACTGGTTCCCTCCCCGGCCGACTCGCCGTCACCGTGGGGCACCGGCGCCGTCGACGAGATCACGTCTTTCCCGGGCGCGGCGCTGGCGGTGTTCGCCGACGCCGAGTCGACCGCGGCATTCGGGCCGAACCCGCTGGACCCGGCCTGTCGCGAACCCGCGGCGCGGGCCGGTCGGGCCCAGGGCCGGCGAGAGGCCGCCCGGGTGGCCGAGTTCCTGGACCGGTGAACGCAAGGTAGCCAGGACATTCCGCCGGGCACGCTCTACGCTTCGTCTCACCGGTGCAGGAGAACCTGCGGGCAGGGGGAAAGTGAAGATCCGTCTGTTCATCGCGGCGACCGGTGTCGGTGTCATGGTCGGGTCGCCCGCTCCGGCATTCGCCGACGGGCCGGTCTTCAAGGGCACGTTCCGCTATGTCGCCGAGGACGGCACCACCAACAAGGTGTTCGTGACGCCGTGCGGCCCGGGTTGCGCGCACATCGTCAGCGACTCGGGGATCACCGATGTGCGCGCCCACCTGGTGGACGGCCAGTGGCGGTATGCCCAGGTGTATCCGGACGAGTACGCCTGTGCGGACGGCACCGAATCACCCGGCACCAGGAATGTGGCCATCGACGCGGCCACGTTGCAGGGAACCACGACGTGGGGGCCGGACTTCGTGTGCGGCGAACCCGGTTACGTCGGCGAGCACTACACGTTCACGCTCACCCAGCTCAGCTGACGGCCGGCGGGTCCGGTGGGTCCGGCAGGTCCAGGGTGTCCAGTGCCAGGCTGGCCAGTTCCTGGCCGATCTCGATGACCTCGTCGGCGCGGTGGAAGTCCAGGCTGCGGCACACCGTGCGCGGCACCTCGATCAGCAGATCCGGCGGATAGGCCGCCAGGGTGTGGCGGGCCAGCGCGGCCTGCGCGATGTCGATGGTCCGGTTCATCACCTCGAAGCCGCCCAGCCGCGGCACCACCGGGACGCTGGGCTCCCCGGTGGGGTCCTCCTCGGGCTCGACGAACCGGCCCAGCACCGAGCGGCCCGTCGGGGTGTCCAGCAGGCTGCGCGCGGTCTTGGTGTCGAGCAACGACGAGGTGCTGCGCCACATCCTGTTGAGCCAATCGGCCGTCGGGCGGGCCTCGCGCTCACCGCGCTGGACCTCCGGGTCGTCGCCGCCGAGGCTGACCGCGATGGTGACCTCGGCCGGGGCCGCGGCGATCGGCGCCATCGGGATGGGGTCGAGGATGCCGCCGTCGGCGAGAAGCCGGCCGTTGAGCACGTGCGGGGTGATCACTCCCGGGATCGCGATCGACGCCCGGATCGCGTCGTCGACGGGTCCGCGCTGCATCCAGACGGATCGGCCGGTGATCAGATCGGTGGCCACCGACGTGAAGGGCATCGGCAGTTCCTCGATGGTCACCTCGCCGAGGATCTCCCGGACCGCCTCGAGGATCTTCTCGGCGCGCAGCACCCCGGCGGCGGCGATCGACGGGTCCAGTAGGCGCAGCACCGCCCGCTGGGTCAAAGAGCTTGCCCACACCGCGTATTCGTCGAGCTTGCCGGCGGCCTCCAGGCCGCCGACGAGCGCACCCATCGACGACCCGGCGATGCCGACGATCTCGTGGCCGCGCTCGTGCAGTTCGTTGATCACGCCGATGTGTGCGTAGCCACGCGCTCCGCCGGAGCCCAGTGCCAATGCCACCCGCATGGGTCTCATTGTGCGCGCTCGGCTGCGCTGCGACCGGCTAGCCGCACAGCTGATCGGCGGCGGCCTCCACGGCGACGATCACCGCGGACTGCTGACCGGGCGACAGCTCCGGCCACGGCCTGCCGAAGGTGGCCGGACCCGTGTGCTGCCCGTCCTGCACGGTGGCCAGGAAGGGCTCGATCTGTGCCTGCGGATCCCCGCCCTGCTGCTCCATCCACGTCCGCGCAGCCATGCACGCCTGGAAATAGTCGTCCTCGGTGGACTCCGCGGGCGCACCGACGGCCGTGGTCACCCCGGCGGGCGAGACGGCGACCTCGCCGGGGCCCGGCGGGGCCTGCGGTTCGGGGG